>NZ_JBOBDM010000006.1:0-129351 GCF_050586605.1 Pseudomonas sp. ES1
GAGGCCCCCAAAGCCACTACAAAATCTGCCTATACCACTATCACCGGCTTTTGCCCCAACGCCACAGAACCTTCGCACAGCCTGCCTAGCATGGCCCCCATCGCTTCGATGAGGACTCGCCATGAACCACGTCACCCCGGGCGCACAGATGAAAGTGCGCGGCATCCACAAACGCTTCGGTGCCTTCACCGCGCTCAACGACGTGTCCCTGGACATCGCCGCTGGCGAGCTGGTGTGCCTGCTCGGCCCCTCGGGCTGCGGCAAGACCACCCTGCTGCGCTGCATCGCCGGCCTGGAACGCCAGGACCGCGGCACCCTGTACATCGGCGACCGCGACATCTCCGAGCTGCCGCCCCAGGCCCGTGACTACGGCATCCTGTTCCAGTCCTACGCGCTGTTCCCCAACCTTACCGTCGAAGCCAACATCGCCTACGGCCTGACCGCCAGCAGCCGTGACCAGGTGCGCCAGCGTGTCAGCGAGATGCTCGAACTGGTCGGCCTGTCGGGTAGCGAAAAGAAATACCCCGGCCAACTCTCCGGCGGCCAGCAGCAACGCGTGGCCCTGGCTCGCGCCCTGGCACCCAAGCCATCGCTGCTGCTGCTCGACGAGCCGATGTCGGCACTCGACGCCCGGGTGCGCGAACACCTGTGCACCGAGCTGCGCCAGCTGCAGCGCCAACTGGGCATCACCACGCTGATGGTGACCCACAACCAGGACGAAGCCATGCTGATGGCCGACCGCATCGCCGTGATGAACAACGGCCAGGTCGAGCAGTACGCCACCCCGCAGGCAATCTACGACCAGCCGGCCACGCCGTTCGTCGCCGAGTTCGTCGGCCAGGGCAACTGGCTGCCGTTCCAGCGCAGCAGCGACAGCCATGCCCAGGTCGGCAGCATGAACATGCGCCTGGCGGCCAACGCCGGCCATGCCAGCAGCGGCCGTTTGTTCTGTCGCCCCGAGGCGATCACCGTGAACCCGGTGGTGCACGAGGAAAACCTGTTCCCGGCCAAGGTCCGCGAGATCACGTTCCTCGGCAACCGCTGCCGCATGAGCTTCGAGCTCAAGGCCCTGCCGGGCCATGCCCTGCTCGCCGAGCTTGCGCCAGAAGCCATGCCGCGCCTGGGCTCGCAGGACATCTGGGTGGCCCTGCCACCGCAGAGCCTGCAGGTGTTTGCCTGAGATGGCCGCGCCCATGACCCTGCCCCTGAACAGCGCCAAGGCCGCGCCGCGCAGTGGCGTCGCCTTCGGTGACCGGCTGTTCGTCGTTGGCGGCAAGAGCCTGCTGCTGATCCTGCTGGTGCTGGCGGTGCTGATGCCGTTGCTGGCGATCTTCTGGAAAGGCTTCAGTGCCGATGCCGGCCAGGGCGGCGGCCTGGTGGCGGCCCGCGAGCTGTTCGCCAGCGCCAACTTCCACTGGCTGCTCGGCAACAGCCTGTCGGTGGCCTTCACCGTCGCGGCCATCGTCGTGCCGCTGGCCTACCTGTTCGCCTATGCCCTGCAACGCACGCTGATCCCGGCCAAGGGCCTGTGGCGCGGCATTTCCTTGCTGCCGCTGCTGGCGCCGTCGATGCTGCCGGCCATCGCCCTGGTGTACCTGTTCGGCAACCAGGGCCTGCTGCGCGGGCTGCTCAGCGACAACATCTACGGCTTCTGGGGCATCGTCCTCGGCGAGGCCATCTACACCTTCCCCCATGCCCTGATGATCCTGCTGTCGGCGCTGTCGCTGGCCGATGCCCGGCTGTTCGATGCCGCCTCAAGCATGGGTGCCGGGCCAGCCCGGGCCTTCTTCAGCATCACCTGGCCGGCCACCCGCCAGGCGGTATTCGCCGCGTTCTGCCTGGTGTTCACCCTGACCATCACCGACTTCGGCGTGCCCGTGGTGGTCGGTGGCGACTATCAGGTGCTGGCGCTGGAAGCCTACAAGGCGGTGGTCGGCCAGCAACAGTTCGGCCGCGGCGCGCTGATCGGCATGGTGCTGCTGGTGCCGGCCTTGTTGAGCTTTGCGGTCGATGCCTGGCTGCGCCGCCGCCAGGGCGATGCCATGAGCGGCCGGGCCCAGGTGTTCGAGCCCAAGCCTTCGAGGCTGCGCGATGCCTGCTTCCTGGCCCTGGTGTTGCTGGTGTGCGCGGCGTTGCTGGCGGTGATCGGCATGGCGGTGTACTCCTCGCTGGTCAAGTTCTGGCCCTACAACCTGTCGCTGTCGCTGAACCACTACCAGTTCGACGACACCGCCGGCGGCGGCTGGCTGGCCTACCGCAACAGCGTGACCATGGCCCTGTGCACCGCGCTGATCGGCAGCGTGATCATCTTCAGCGGCGCCTACCTGATGGAGAAGACCCAAGGCCAACGCCTGCTCAACCAGGCCCTGCGCCTGCTCAGCTTCATCCCCATGGCCGTGCCTGGCTTGGTACTGGGCCTGGGCTACGTGTTCTTCTTCAACCTCAACGGCAACCCGCTGCATGTGTTCTACGGCAGCATGGCGCTGTTGGTGGTGTGCACCATCGCCCACTACCTGACCACCGCGCAGATGACCGCCACCACCGCGCTGCGCCAGCTCGACGGTGAGTTCGAAGCCGCCGCGCTGTCGCTCAAGGCGCCGCTGTACAAGCACTTCATGCGCGTCACCGTACCGATCTGCCTGCCGGCGCTGCTGGACATCATCCGCTACCTGTTCGTCTCGGGCATGACCACCGTGTCGGCGGCGATCTTCCTCTACAGCCCCGACACCATCCTCGCTGCCGTCGCCGTGCTGAACATGGATGACGCCGGCAACGTCGGCGGCGCCGCCGCCATGTCCACCCTGATCCTGCTCACCAGCGCCGCCGCTTCGCTGCTGCTGGCCGCGGCTTCACGCGGCCTGCTGCGCCGCTCCCAGGCCTGGCGCCAACGCGCCCCCGGCCATTGACCGACTGCCCACAACGATAGGAACCGCACCATGTTCAAGCCCCTCGCACTTGCCGCTGCCGTATCCGCCGTGTTCAGCCTGCAGGCCTCGGCTGCCGCCACCCAGCTGACCGTCTACACGGCCCTTGAGGCCGAGCAGCTCAAGAGCTACAAGCAGGCCTTCGAGAAGGCCAACCCGGACATCGAGATCAAGTGGGTGCGTGACTCCACCGGCATCATCACCGCCAAGCTGCTGGCCGAAAAAGACCGCCCGCAGGCCGACGCGGTGTGGGGCCTGGCGGCCTCCAGCCTGGCCATCCTCGACCAGAACGGCATGCTCGATGCCTATGCGCCCAAGGACCTGGGCAAGATCTCGCCGAATTACCGCGACGCCGCCAACCCGCCGGCCTGGGTCGGCATGGACGTGTGGGCTGCGACCATCTGCTTCAACACGGTTGAAGCCGAGAAGCAGGGCCTGAGCAAGCCGCTGAGCTGGCAGGACCTGACCAAGCCCGAGTACAAGGGCAAGATCGTCATGCCCAACCCGGCCTCGTCCGGCACCGGCTTCCTGGATGTAAGCGCCTGGCTGCAGACCTTCGGCGAGCCCCAGGGCTGGGCCTACATGGACGCCCTGCACCAGAACATCGGCCAGTACGTTCATTCCGGTTCCAAACCGTGCAAGCTGGCCGCTGCCGGCGAGTTCCCGATCGGCATCTCGTTCGAGTACCCGGCCGTGCAGCTCAAGCGCCAGGGCGCGCCGCTGGACATCGTGCTGCCGAAGGAAGGCCTGGGTTGGGAGATCGAGGCCACCGCCGTGATCAAGGGCTCGCCGAAGGCCGATGCGGCCCGGCGCCTGGCAGATTTTTCCGCCAGCCCCGCGGCGATGGAGCTATACAAAGAGAACTTCGCCGTGCTCGCCGCACCGGGCATCGCCAAGCCTCAGACCGAGTTGCCGGCGGACTACGAGCAGCGCCTAATCAAGAACGACTTCGCCTGGGCCTCGAAGAACCGCGACGAGATCCTCAGCGAATGGCGCAAGCGCTATGACGGCAAGTCGGAGAAAGTCGCCCAGCAGTAAGTCTGGTGGGGCCTCTTCGCGGGTGAACCCGCTCCCACAGGTAAAGCGCGACCCCTGTGGGAGCGGGTTTACCCGCGAATGCGTCATGACAGGCAGCGTTGAATTCAGCCGGAGCAAAGTTTGATGCCTTCGATCGACCAGATCTTCGCCCTCTACCAACACCACGGCAGCGCCGACTACATCGGCGAAGCCATCACCCAGCTCGAACACATGTCCCAGGCCGCGCAACTGGCCATGGCCGAAGGCTACGACGACGAAGTGGTGCTGGCGGCGTTCTTCCACGACATCGGCCACTTGCTGGGTGAAGGCGAAGCCAGCATGGGCGGCTTTGGTGTGGCCAGCCACGAACGCCTGGGCGCCGAGTACCTGCGCCGTGCCGGCTTTGGCGAGCGCATGGCGCGCCTGGTGGAGTACCACGTCGAGGCCAAGCGCTACCTGACCCTGCGTAAGCCGGGGTATTACGACCGGTTGAGCGAGGCCAGCCGGCGCACGCTGGGGTATCAGGGCGGGGTGATGAGCGATGCCGAGGCGGATGCGTTCGAGGGGGATCCGTTGTTTGCGCTGAGCCTGCGGATGCGCGAGTGGGATGAGTTGGCCAAGGAGGTCGGGGTGGAGGTGATGGACCTGATGGTGCTGAAGCAGAAGGCCTTGGCATTGCTCTGAGATTTTGATGGCCTCACCGGCCTCTTCGCGGGTAAACCCGCTCCCACAAGTTTATGTGCAAGCCCTGTGGGAGCGGGTTTACCCGCGAAGAGGCCAGCCCTGCTGACTCAAATTTGTAAAACCAACGCCTCCAGCTGCTCCTGGCACTCCGGCTGATTCACCTTGGCCCCCGGATTAAGCGTCGACCACTGCGGATGTGCCCGCGCCTTGCTCAGCGCCTCGGGCAGCTTGCCTTCGCGCCAGGCCTTCTGGTCCAGTGCACCCAGGCGAATGCTGTCCTGCGCCGCATGCCCGCGGCGCTCCAGCGCCACCATCAACTGCTGCTGACGCAGCGCCAGCAGGCGCAGCACGGTGTCATCCACCGTCAATTCCCGTTGGCCCTTGAGCTTGCCCATCAACCGCGCGCCATAGTTGCGCGCCGTTTGCAGCGCGCCGCCGGCAATGGCCCCGGCCAGCGCCGCGGCGCCCAGGGTCAGGCCGCCGACCAGCAGATCGACGCCGGCGCCGGCCGCGGCACCTGCCGCCACCCCACTGCCCAGGCGCACGCCCAGCAACTTCAAGGTTTCCGGGTTGAACAGGTCATCGCCCCAGCGGCCATCCAGCAATGGCAGGTCACCGGCATCGGCATCTTCGCGGCGGAAGGCATAGAGCTTGAGCAGCGCCTCGACACAGCGCTGCTCGCGCTGGCGTACGTCACGGCGCAGGGCTTCGATGGCATGGGCTTCGTCGGCGGGCTCGACACTGCGCCGGCAGGCAGCGCAATCGAGCAGCAATTCGGCGATCAGGCGTTTGCCGCTGTGCTGGCGGGCCAGGCGCTGCGCCTGCTGGTCGTCGATCAGCCGCTGCAGGGCCGGGCGGGCCTCTTCCAGCAGCAGGGCGAGGCTTTCGTAGAGGCGCCGTTCGCCGTCTTCCGGTGGGGCCACGCTGTCAAACCGCACCAGCGCGTGCAGGCCCAGCCGCGCCAGGGCCTCGCGCCACTCCGGCTCGCGGTGCTGCTGGCTTGCGACGAAGTTGAGCACCGGCAGCAGTGGCTTGCCGCAACCGGCCAGCACCTCAAGCTCGTCGCGGTACTTGGCCAGCACCGGCTCGCGGGCGTCGATCACATACAGCCCGGCGTTGCTCGCCAGTAACTGGCGCAGCACCTTGGCTTCCTGTTCAAAGCGTTGGCGCGCCTCGCTGCCCTGGAGGAAGCGCTCCAGCCGGGCCGGGCCGTCCAGCCGCTCGCCAGGCCGCTCAAGGCGTTCGAGGTAGTCGAGCAGGGCGATGGCGTCTTCCAGGCCGGGAGTGTCGTACAGCTCCAGCAGCGGCTCGCCGTCCACCGACAGGCGCGCGCCTTCGACATGGCGGGTGGTGCTGGGGCGGTGCGAGACCTCGCCAAAGCCGACATCGCGGGTCAGGGTGCGCAGCAGCGAGGTTTTGCCGACGTTGGTGTGGCCGACCACGGCCAGTTTCAGGGGCTCAGTCATGGCCATGCTCCAGCCAGGTCAGCGGCGAGGTGTCGGCGTGGGGCAGGCCCAGGCGGTCGAGGGCGTCGTGCCAGTCGCCCAGGCGTGCGGCATCCAGCGCCTGGCCGGGTTGTGGCTGGAGCAGCCAGATGCGCGTGGCGCCGGCATTGCGCGCCAGCTCCGCGAGCAGCGCCAGGCTGCCACGGTCCGGTGAGCGGCGCGGGTCACAGGCGATGGCCAGGCGCGCCGGGGGGAAGCGGCCAAGCTGTTCGAGCAGTTTGTTGCGCGATTCGCGGCTGTCGAGCACGCCGGCGTTGGTCACGCCCTGTGGCAGGGCCGGTGGCCAGGGCTGCCGGTCGTCCAGCTCCAGGCCCACCAGCAGGGCGCCGCTGCTGCCGCTGTCCAGTTGCCCGGCTTCGAACTGCGGGAGCGCTTCTGGGGCTGCGTCCTGTACGCCGATCCGCTCGCTGCGTGGCATCAGCGCTTCACGCAACTGCGCATAGCCGGGCAGGTTGAGGTCCAGGGTCAGCCGCCCGCGGCCCTGGCGCCAGCGCCACAGGCACAGCGCGGCCAGCACCAGGCGCGGCAACAGGCCGTACACCAGCACCACGCCGAGCAGCCAGCTGGCCCAGGCCTGGCGGGCCAGGTCGAGGGCCGGCAGGGTGTCGCCGCTGGCGCGGATCATTGCCTCGTCCGGCACGGCGAAGCCCAGCAACGAGGGCAGGGCGCCGAGGGCGTGGGTGAGGGCGATGAAGGGTTCGGCGGCAAGCAGCGTGGTTTCCCAGACGAAGCCGTAGCGCCGGGTCGCCAGCAACGCCAGCAACATGCCCAGCGCCGCCAGCATCGCCAACAGCCACAGGCCATGCACCAGGGCACCGAGCAGCCAGCGGTTCAGGCGCTGGCGCTGCAACAGCACCAGCAGCGCCGGGGCCAGTTGCGCGGCCTTGGCATCACGGGCCAGGCGTTCGCTCAGCCACAACCACAGGCGGCCCAGCGTTGCGCCCTGTTCGCCGGCGTAGCAAAAGCCGATGGCCCAACCGACCAATAGCACCAGGTTGAGGCCGAGCAGGCTGCCCAGGGCCCAGAACACGTTCACCGGGCGCTGGCCGTCGCCCAGCGCCGCCAGGCCCAGGCCGGCGCCGCTGAACACGGCCAGCACCATCAACGCCATCAAGGCCAGGCGGGCGCCTTGCTTCCAGTGGCGCAGGGCCTCGGCCATACGATCGCGTTCGGCCAGCCACAGGGCGCGGGTTTTGACGCGGGTGGCCAGGTCGCCACCCTGCTGGCGGGCGCGGCGGTTGGCTTCCTGGTCCTCCAGGGGGCCGGCGTGTTCTTCGCGCAGGCGCACCGCTTCGGTGAGCCAGTGTTTGTCCAGTTCAGTCAGTGCAGTCACAAGCTCGTCCATTGCACAGGTCAGGGCGCAAGCATAACCCACGTGCCCGGTGCTATCCTCGCCGCCATGACTACCTCACTCCCCCTCAGCCTGATCGCGGCCCTCGCCGAGAACCGTGTGATCGGCATCGACAACACCATGCCCTGGCACCTGCCGGGGGACTTCAAGTACTTCAAGGCCACCACCCTGGGCAAGCCGATCATCATGGGGCGCAAGACCTGGGATTCGCTGGGCCGGCCGTTGCCGGGGCGGTTGAACATCGTGGTCAGCCGCCAGCCTGGGTTGCAGCTGGCCGGTGCCGAAGTGTTCGCGTCGCTGGAAGCCGCGCTGGTCCGCGCCGAGCAGTGGGCCCGGGAGCAGGGCGTCGAGGAGCTGATGCTGATCGGCGGCGCGCAGCTTTACGGCCAGGCGCTGGAAAAAGGGTTGGTGAGCCGCATGTACCTGACCCGGGTCGAGCTGTCGCCCCAGGGCGATGCCTGGTTCCCCGAGTACGACCCGGGGCAGTGGCAGCTGGCATCGAGCCAGGCCCAGGCCGCCGAGGGCGATGGCCCGGCCTACCATTTCGAGGTCTGGGATAAACGCTGATCAGCAGCAATTGCGAATTCGTCTCATCTTCTGCTAGCGTGCGCACCTCTTGAGACCTAGAGCCAGGATGCGCCGTGTCTTCATGGAACAAGCAGATCGCCCGGCTGTTCACCGAGCACAAGAAGGCCCTTGAGGCCTTCGTGGCCCGGCGCACCGGCAATGCGCAGGTGGCCGCCGACTTGACCCAGGAGTCCTTCCTGCGGTTGGCGCGGCTGCCTGCCGACAAGCAGATCGACAACCTTTCGGCTTTTCTGTTCACCATCGCCAGCAACCTGGTGCGCGACCACCAGCGCCAGGCCATTCGCCGTGAGCGCCTGGACGCCGGCGAGCCGAGCGAGGAGCTGGCCAGCGAAGCCCCCGCTGCCGAAGACCAGTTGGCCGCACAGCAGGAGCAAGCCTTGATGCAGGCCGCCATCCAGGCCTTGCCCGAGGCGACCCGGCACATCTTCCTGCTCTATCATGTCGACGGTTGCACCTACCGCGAAATCGGCGAGCGCATGAACACCACGCCACGCAGCGTCGAGTACCAGCTGCGCAAGGCGCTGCTCGACTGCCGTGCCTTCATCAAGGCGCAGCTGGCCGGTGACCGGGGGAGGCAACGCCCATGAGCCAAGATCCCGAGAGCACGATTGCCCCCATGAGCGACATGCCCGACAGCGAGCAACTGTTCGCCGAAGCCACCGCCTGGTACTACCGCCTGCAAGCCGAGGATGTCACCGCGGCCGAACGGCAGGCGTTTGCCGACTGGCACCTGCAGGGGCCGGAGCAGGCCCAGGCCTGGGCCGAGGTGATCGCCTTGCTGGGCGCCCTGCAGGCCCCGGCCAGGCGCGTGCGCGAGCAGCAGCGCGGGCAATGGCGCACAGCGCCACGGCGTGCCTGGCCCAGGGTGGCAAGTGCTGCCGCCGCCGTGCTGACGCTGGGGCTGCTGCTCAGCCAGACGCCCTGGCTGGACCGCTGGCGCGCCGACTACGCCACCGCCACCGGCGAGTCGCGCAGTGTCCAGCTGGCCGATGGCTCGCGTATCCAGTTGAACACCGACAGCGCGCTGCAGGTGGAGCTGGCCCATGGCGAGCGGCGTGTGCACCTGTTGCGTGGCGAGGCCTGGTTCGAGGTGGCCCGTGACCCCGACCGGCCCTTCGTGGTGCGCGCCGGCGACGGTTGGGTGAAGGTGGTCGGCACGCAATTCAGTGTTGCCCTCGAGGGCGAACAAACCCGTGTGCAATTGGCCCAGGGCAAGGTGCAGGTGCGTGCGGGGGAAAGCCCCGGGGTGTTCCTGGCGCCGGGGCAGGCGGTGGAATACGCGGCCAATGGGCCGGGGGCCATTCACCCGTTCGAGCCGGGCCGGGCGTTCGCCTGGCGGCAACGGCAACTGGTGTTCAGCCAGCAGCCCCTGGCTGAAGTGGTGGCCGAGCTGAACCGCTATTGGCCGGGCCAGACCCTGGTGCTGGGCGATGCCCTGCGCCAGCGCAAGGTGTCCGGGGTGTTCGAGATCGACAAGCCGGAAGCCGTGCTCAGGGCCCTGACCCACACCCTGGGTGTCCACGCCGAGCAATACACCCCTTACCTGCGCATCCTGCGCGAGGGTTGAAAAAAGTTTCGGGGATTCCCGCGAGTCCGTCGTCCTTGAATGAGCAGGCGCAAATAATAAGCACTCTCAGATAGTGCAGCGCCATTCAATGACTTGGACGATTTCGGGGAGCTCCACTGATGAAGATTACCGCCACTCGGACCGTGCTCGGCCTGGCCATCGCGCTGGGCAGCGCAGGCCTGGCCGTGCCGTTGCAGGCGCAGGCCGCAGCGCAGGCACAGGTTTACCGTTTCGAGATCCCGGCGCAGTCGCTGGACTCGGCGCTGGCGGCCTTCAGTGCAGTCACCCGGGTGCAGGTGCTGGTGCCGGGCGAGTTCACCCAGGGCCTGCGTTCGTCGGGCCTGAATGGCAGTTATCCACAGGACCAGGCACTGGCCAGGCTGCTGCAGGGCACCGGGCTCAGCGCCAGCGTCATCGACGCCGACAGCGTCACCCTGGAGCGCCAGCGCGCGGCAGGCGACACCTCGATGCAACTGGGCGCAGTCAAGATCGACAGCAGCGCGCTGGGGGCCACCACCGAGGGCAGCGGCTCCTACACCACGGGTGCGCTGACCATCGGCAAGGGTGAGCAGAAACTCAAGGACATTCCCCAGTCGGTCTCGGTGGTTACCCGCCAGCGCCTGAACGACCAGAACATGAACAGCCTGCAGGACGCCATGCGCCAGGTGACCGGGGCGACGATCAAGAGCTACAACAGCGGCTCCAACCTCAACGATGTGTACATGCGCGGCTTCCTGGTCGACCAGGTGCAGGTGGACGGCGTTTCGCAGCTGACCGGGCAGGGCGACATGGCCACCAGCTTCGACCTGGCGATGTTCGACCGGGTCGAAGTACTGCGCGGCCCCTCCGGCCTGTACCAGGGCGCAGGGGAGCCGGGCGGCACCATCAACCTGGTGCGCAAGAGTGCGCTCGGCACCTTCGGCCTGAGCGGCGAGCTGTCGGCCGGCAGCTGGGACCGCTACCACTCCACCGTCGATGTCACCGGCCCGCTGAACAGCGACGGCAGCCTGCGCGGGCGTTTCGTGACCGCCTACGAGAACAACCAGTCGTTCGTCGACCATGCGCAGAACGAGCGGCCCATGGTCTATGGCCGCCTGGAATACGACGTGACCCCGGCCACCACGCTGTCCCTGGGCGGTGCCTATCAGCGCAACAATTCGACGCCGGCGTTCGGCCTGCCGGCCTATGCCGACGGCAAGCTGCTCGATGTGAGCCGCTCGAGCTTCGTCGACGCCAAGTGGAACGAGCTGGACGAACGCGTTTGGGAGGGCTTCTTCGAGGTGGACCACGCGCTGGACGATGGCGGCCAGTTCAAGACCTCGCTGACCTACCGCGATGCCGAGACCCCGACCCGCAACTTCACCTGGACCGATGGCGCGGTGGACAGGGCGACCGGCGCCAGCTCCGCAGTGGCCTACGCCTACTACACCCACATCAAGACCCTCGGCCTGGACAGCTTCGTGACCTTGCCGGTGGAGGCCTTCGGGCGCAGCCACGAACTGACCGTGGGCGCCGAATACCAGCACCTGGACAAGGACTTCACCTACGGCGGCCAGGAGTACTTCGACATCAATGTGTACGACCCGGGCAGCATCAACATCCCCAAGCGCAACTACGAGATGGTCAACGGCAACTGGGTCAAGTCGCAGCAGTACGGTGTCTATGGGCGCACCAAGATCAGCGCCACCGACTGGCTGGACGTGATCCTCGGCAGCCGGGTGACCTGGTTCGAGAGCGAAGGGCGTAACGCCAATGCCTTCTTCGACAACTTCACCAACACCGAGACCAACATCGACCGCAAGGTGATCCCGTACGCGGCGCTGGTGGCCAAGCTCACCCCTGAGCTTTCGGCCTACGCCAGCTACACCAGCGTGTTCAAGCCGCAGACCGACGTGGACGCCAGCGGCAAGCCGATCGACCCGCGCGAGGGCGAACAGTACGAGCTGGGGCTCAAGCGTGAGTTTCTCGATGGCCGCCTGAACGGCAGCGTGGCGTTGTTCCGCATCTATGACGAGAACCGTGCGCAGGCGGTGGAGCGCAGCACCTACTTCGAGGCGCAGGGCAGGGTCCGTAGCCAGGGTTGGGAAACCGAGCTGTCCGGCAACCTGACCGACAACTGGAGTATCAGCACCGGCTACGCCTTCACCATGCTCAAGTCGATGAACGAAGAGAACTACCAGGGCATCAGCATCACCCCCAAGCACAACTTCAACCTGTGGACGCGTTACGAGTTCAAGGATGGGCCGTTGGACGGTTTCAGCGTGGGTGGCGGTGTGCGGGCGGTCAGCCAGACCTATTACAAGCGTGACGTGGACTTCGTCCAGGGCGGTTACAGCGTGGCCACGGCGCAGCTGGGGTATCGTTTCAACAAGCACCTGTCGTCCACGCTCACGGCCAACAACCTGTTCGACCGCAAGTATTACGAGCGGGTGGACAGTGCCTGGGGGTCGAACTTCTATGGCGAGCCGCGCAACCTGACGTTGACGTTGCGGGCCAGTTACTGACTTGAAGCCTGGGGCTGCTACGCAGCCCTATCGCCGGCAAGCCGGCTCCCACAAGAAAATGCATGACCCTGTGGGAGCTGGCTTGCCAGCGAAAGGGGCGCAAAGCGCCCCCGGCGATGTCAGCTGTGACTCAGCTCGGCATGCTCATCCCCGCCCAGCACCTGCTGGTCAGTCTGTTTGAGCAACTGGCTGGTCACCACGCCCGCGGTCATCGAGCCGCTCACGTTCAAGGCCGTGCGGCCCATGTCGATCAGCGGCTCCACCGAGATCAGCAGTGCCACCAGCTCCACCGGCAGGCCCATGGCCGGCAGCACGATCAGCGCGGCGAAGGTTGCACCACCCCCCACGCCGGCCACACCGGCCGAGCTCAGGGTGACGATGGCCACCAGGGTGGCGATCCACAGTGGGTCGAAGGTGTCGATGCCCACCGCCGGGGCGACCATCACCGCGAGCATCGCCGGGTACAGGCCGGCGCAACCGTTCTGGCCGATGGTGGTGCCGAACGAGGCGCTGAAGCTGGCGATCGACTGCGGCACGCCCAGGCGCTGGGTTTGCGCCTCGATGTTCAGCGGGATGCTGGCGGCGCTGGAGCGGCTGGTGAAGGCGAAGGTCAGTACCGGCCACACTTTGCGGAAGAAGCGCAGCGGGCTGACGCCGGTCAGCGCCAGGATCACCCCGTGCACCACGAACATCAGGCCCAGGCCGATGTACGACACCACCACGAAGCTGCCCAGCTTGAGGATGTCGTCGAGGTTGGAGCTGGCCACCACCTTGGTCATCAGCGCCAGCACGCCATAGGGGGTGAGCTTCATCACCAGGCGCACCAGGCGCATCACCCAGGCTTGCAGCACGTCGATGGCCGACAGCGCGCGTTCGCCTTTGTCCTTGTCGTCCTTGATCAGTTGCAAGGCGGCCAGGCCCAGGAACACGGCGAAGATCACCACGCTGATGATCGAGGTCGGCTTGGCCCGCGCCAGGTCGGCCACCGGGTTGGTGGGGACGAACGACAGCAGCAGCTGCGGGATGTTGAGGTCGGCAACCTTGCCCGCGTAGTCGCTGTGGATCGCCTGCAGCCGCGCGCTTTCCTGCACGCCGGCCACCAGGCCCTCGGCACTGAGGCCGAACAGGTTGGTCAGGACGATGCCGATCAGCGCGGCGATGGCGGTGGTCAGCAGCAGGGTGCCGATGCTCAGCACGCTGATGCGACCCAGGCTCGATGCATTGTGCAGGCGGGCCACGGCGCTGAGGATCGAGGCGAAGATCAGCGGCATGACGATCATCTGCAGCAGGCCGACATAGCCGTTGCCGACCAGGTCGAGCCAGGCAATGGTGGCTTTGAGTACCGGGTGGCCGGCGCCGTAGACCGTGTGCAGGACCAGGCCGAAGCCCACGCCCAGGGCCAGGCCCAGCAGGACTTTCTTGGCCAGGCTCCAGTCGGTGCGGCGGGTTTGCGCCAGGCCCAGCAGCAGGGCCAGGAACGCCAGCAGGTTGAGAGACAGCGGCAGGTTCATTGAAGCTCCAGAAAAAGCAGAAGAGGCATCGCCTCTGATGAGCGATTGCGAACGGAAATGCTAACAGCCTGAAAACAAACGAATTTATATCTAAAAGGAATTTGCATAGTCGTTTATGGAATAACGCTGCGTCGTTATTGGCAATGCACATGGCGTTTGCGGCTGCGTCGGGGTCGGTCGCGAGCGTCCGGCTATCACAAAACGGGTCTAGGGTTGAGCGGCCACGTCTTTGGGAGAACTGCACATGATGACTGCTGCGAAACGGCTCGCCGGCGGGTTGGCCCTGTTGCTCAGTGCCAGCAGCTGGGCGGCCACCGAGCTCAAGCACTGGCCCGCCGAGGCGGCCAGCAAGCTGGACGCGATGATCGCCGCCAATGCCAACAAGGGTAACTACGCGGTGTTCGACATGGACAACACCAGCTACCGCTTCGACCTCGAAGAGTCGCTGTTGCCGTACATGGAGAACAAGGGCCTGCTGACCCGCGACAAGCTCGACCCCTCGCTCAAGCTGATCCCGTTCAAGGACACCGCCGAGCACAAGGAGAGCCTGTTCAGCTACTACTACCGCCTGTGCGAAATCGACGACATGGTCTGCTACCCGTGGGTGGCCCAGGTGTTCTCGGGCTTCACCCTCAAGGAGCTGAAGCAGCAGGTCGACGAGTTGATGGCCTCGGGCAAGCCGATCCCCAGCACTTATTACGAAGGGGATCAGGTCAAGAACATCGAGGTGCAGCCGCCCAAGGTCTTCACCGGCCAGGCCGAGCTGTACAACAAGCTGATGGAGAACGGCATCGAGGTGTACGTGATCTCGGCGGCGTCGGAAGAGCTGGTGCGCATGGTCGCCGCCGATCCCAAGTACGGCTACAACGTCAAACCCGAGAACGTGATTGGCGTCAGCCTGCTGCTCAAGGACCGCGCCACGGGCCAGTTGACCACCGCGCGCAAGCAGATCAGCGCCGGGCACTATGACCCCAAGGCCAACGAAGGCCTGGAACTGACCCCGTACCTGTGGACCCCGGCGACCTGGATGGCCGGCAAGCAGGCGGCGATCCTGACCTATATCGACGAATGGAAGAAACCGGTGCTGGTGGGCGGCGACACACCGACCAGCGATGGCTACATGCAGTTCCACAGCGTCGATGTGAGCAAGGGCGGCATCCACCTGTGGATCAACCGCAAGGCCAAGTACATGGACCAGTTGAACGGCATGATCGCCAAGCATGCGGCGGCCCAGGCCAAGGAAGGGTTGGCGGTGACGGCGGACAAGAACTGGGTGATCGTGACGCCGGAGCAGATTCAGTAACAGGTGGGTTGCCTGTTCCGGCCCCATCGCCGGCAAGCCGGCTCCCACAGGGTGATCACAGCCCTGGGGATCGCGCTGTATCTGTGGGAGCCGGCTTGCCGGCGATAGGGCCATCACAGGCATAAAAAAACCGGCGCACCAGGCGCCGGTTTTTTCATGCCATCAAAGCCTCACAGCCCTTCAAGCATCGCCTTGTTGCGCACCGCACCCTTGTCGGCACTGGTGGCCAGCAGGGCGTAGGCCTTCAGCGCGGTGGTCACTTTGCGTGGGCGTACTTCGGCCGGCTTCCAGCCTTTCTTGTCCTGCTCGACGCGACGCGCGGCCAGCTCTTCGTCGCTGACCAGCAGGTTGATCGAACGGTTGGGGATGTCGATCAGCACCTTGTCGCCGTCGCGCACCAGGCCGATGGCACCGCCTGCGGCGGCTTCCGGCGAGGCGTGGCCGATCGACAGGCCCGAAGTGCCGCCAGAGAAGCGGCCGTCGGTGAGCAGGGCGCAGGCTTTGCCCAGGCCTTTGGATTTCAGGTACGAGGTCGGGTACAGCATCTCCTGCATGCCCGGGCCGCCTTTCGGGCCTTCGTAGCGGATGATGACGATGTCACCGGCCTGCACTTCGTCGGCAAGGATGCCGCGCACGGCGCTGTCCTGGCTTTCGAAGATCTTCGCGTTGCCTTCGAACACATGGATCGACTCATCCACGCCGGCGGTCTTCACCACGCAGCCGTCCAGGGCGATGTTGCCGTACAGCACGGCCAGGCCGCCTTCTTGCGAGTAGGCGTGCTCGAAGCTGCGGATGCAGCCGTTTTCGCGGTCGTCGTCGAGGGTTTCCCAGCGGGTCGACTGGCTGAACGCGGTCTGCGTCGGGATGCCGGCCGGGCCTGCCTTGAAGAAGGTGTGCACGGCTTCGTCATCGGTCTGGGTGATGTCCCACTTGGCGATGGCCTCTTCCATGCTGGCGCTGTGCACGGTCGGCAGGTCGGTGTGCAGCAGGCCGCCACGGGCGAGCGAGCCGAGGATGCTGAAGATGCCGCCGGCGCGGTGCACGTCTTCCATGTGGTACTTCTGGATGTTCGGCGCCACCTTGCACAGCTGCGGCACCTTGCGCGACAGGCGATCGATGTCGCGCAGGTCGAAGTCCACCTCGCCTTCCTGGGCTGCGGCCAGCAGGTGCAGGATGGTGTTGGTCGAACCGCCCATGGCGATGTCGAGCATCATGGCGTTCTCGAACGCCTTGAAGTTGGCGATGCTGCGCGGCAGGACCGAGGTGTCGTTGTCGCCGTAGTAGCGTTTGCACAGTTCGACGATGGTGCGGCCAGCGGTGAGGAACAGCTGCTCGCGGTCCGAGTGGGTGGCCAGGGTCGAGCCGTTGCCCGGCAGGGCCAGGCCCAAGGCTTCGGTCAGGCAGTTCATCGAGTTGGCGGTGAACATGCCGGAGCAGGAACCGCAGGTCGGGCAGGCGCTGCGCTCGTACTCGGCGACTTTCTCGTCGGAAGCGCTGGAGTCGGCGGCGATGACCATGGCGTCGACCAGGTCCAGGCCGTGGCTGGCCAGCTTGGTCTTGCCGGCTTCCATCGGGCCGCCGGAGACGAAGATCACCGGGATGTTCAGGCGCAGGGCGGCCATCAGCATGCCGGGGGTGATCTTGTCGCAGTTGGAGATGCAGACGATGGCGTCGGCGCAGTGAGCGTTGACCATGTACTCGACGGCGTCGGCGATGATCTCGCGGCTGGGCAGCGAATAGAGCATGCCGTCGTGGCCCATGGCGATGCCGTCATCGACTGCGATGGTGTTGAATTCCTTGGCCACGCCACCGGCGCGTTCGATCTCGCGGGCGACCAGCTGGCCCAGGTCCTTCAGGTGCACGTGCCCCGGGACGAACTGGGTGAACGAGTTGGCGATGGCGATGATCGGTTTCTTGAAATCGTCGTCCTTCATCCCGGTGGCGCGCCACAGGGCACGGGCGCCGGCCATGTTGCGGCCGTGGGTGGAGGTCTTGGAACGGTAATCAGGCATGGAGCGCTCCTGGCGGCTAAATCACATCACGTAAATAGGGAGTGAGCTTCTCTTGTCCTGAAACGCCGAAGGCCGGTTGCCGCTGGCAAGGATGGGGGCCGAAGACCGCGCGGGATCGCCGCAGGCTCGACCAGAGCTCATAAACCCGCCGGGGATGACTGGCGATGAATAGGCCCGATTCTACACCGCCGCGTCCTTGAAGGAAGGTGTTGTGATAATTGGCCGCTGGTCCGAGCCGTAAGGTTGTGGCCTGGACGGGGAGGTTCGATCTACCCACACTGGCTGGGGACAGTCAGATCGAGCCTCTACCCGTAGATCGAGAGATCTCTGCTTAACGTAAATGCTTATGTTTGTAAGCGATGGCTCGTCGCGACCAGATAAATTCAATCAATTGCTTCGTGGTGCTGCGGGTTTCCGTATCCGTTGTGATCATAAGAATGGAATGTATAAGAGTTTTGCTAGATAGCTCGTGGGTTGGGATCTTGAATGTAATGTAGGGGGGATTTGCTTGTATGGATTGCTCAATAACTGTGCCCCATACGCTGCCTGCATCAAATAGCACTAAGTAAGCCGTGCTGCCAGGCGGCGGAGTAAAGTAAAGCGTGCTGTTAAACTCAAGATAGCCGCTCTCGTCAATGCGCTCGTAAAGTGAGTTTACTGGAAATCCTTCTCGTAAGATGTAAGTGGGGGTAGGCGGATTGGCCAGGGCTTCACACCAGAAGTTTATATGTCTTGAAGTGTGAAGGCTATTGTCCTTGTAAACGGTATACAGGACATGGGTCTCACCGCCTTGCATTCGAAGTGATTGGCTTGCAGGAATATTCGCGATGAGAGGCTGCTCAGAGTTTTCAACTTCCAGTGGTACCATTTGGCTTGCGTCGATATTTGCTGCGGCCACGAACAGGCGTACCTTATCCCCGGCAGCCATGTTTTCGTAAGGCGGGATCTGGACAGTGAAGCCCGATTCGATGAGCTTCAATGGCATTACGCCTTCAAGGATGCCATCCACGATGGGGAAGTAGAAGTCAGCTTCAAGTGTGTAGTGCACTGGAGGGCCATAAACAGGGCCGGTCATATTCACGTAGCCGAGTGTCACTTCGGTGCCCATGAAATGAGCGAGCTCATCGAATCGGAGTGTGCGTTCGAAATCATCCTTCGAGTCGGTAACAGTGAATATGAAATTTACTCCTGACATGCTTGGAGGTTCTAGCCAGACGATAATATTAGAGCCGGGGACGAATGTGTTTGACCAAGGGACGCGAATGGTGATTCCCTCGCGAAGTTTCGCCAAGGAGACCGTTTCGCCCGGTTCGATTCCAACGATCTCAGCCGCTTTTAAATTTTTGCCATTGTTATTTTTTTGTGTTGGCTTTGCCTTGGTCATGGTTTTTTCCTCAGGGGTGTAACATCTGTTATCTTTGGGCGCAAGAGTGGATGCGCATAGGCTGGTTGCCCTGCTCTCTTGGCAAAGATATGAATCGCGGTGACGACGAAGTTATAAACTAAGAGGCATTTGGGGACGTGACAACTGGCAGAATTAACAGTTGACGATAGAGGGAAGGTTAATGGGGCGCTGAACTGGCCGAGATACGTTTGTTGTTCTTCCTGGTGTCATGGCTATGGATGCGATGTCGCGTATGGGCAACCCTGAGAGGGTTACCCATACGGCGGGTTTCAGCTGTTAGGCACCAGCTGGCTGGTGATGCTCTTGATTTAACGGGTCTTGCTGACCGCCGGGTGCACCGGGTGGTCCGGGCCCTGGCCGCCGCGCTCGAGAAACTGCAGGTTGCGGCCCTGGTGGCAGTCGGCCCAGCCCGCACGTTAAAGCCCTTGGCATCGGTTGCGCAGGGTTCGGTAGACTGGCGCGCTTTGTACCCCACTGGCCAAAAGGATTTGCCATGCCGGCGCCTAATCGCTCGTTGTTGTATTACGTTGTCATCGGCCTGACTCAGGGCCTGATATTGCTTGCCACCGTGCTGGGGCGCGGTGAAGTGCTCGGCTTCGGCCTGTCGGTCGCGGTCTGTGTCGCGGTGGCGGTGGCGGGCCTCAACCTGCAGTTGCTCGGCAGCGCTGTGCGCCAGCGCGGTACGGGCTGGCTGGTACTGGGCCTGACCTTGTTGGTCAGCGGGATCAGCGCCTGGGTGTTCGCCGCCGAGCCCAGCGGCTGGCTGCAGATGACTTGGTGCCTGGCGGCGGTGGTACTGGGCTATATCGGCACCGCGTTCATTCTTGCCTGGCCGACCCGCGAAGGGCTGCGGCTACGCTACGAAGACCTGTTCCGGCATGCCTGGAACAATGTGTTCATCCTGTTCCTGGCGCAGATGCTGACCGGCCTGTTCTGGCAGTTGCTGTGGCTGTGTGCGTTGCTGTTCAGCATGCTGGGCATCCCGCAGGTGAAGGAGGCGCTGGAATCGCCGGTGTTCCTCTGGCTGGTGCTGCCGGTGGTGTTCTCCCTGGGGATGCGCATGGGCCGGGAGAACGAGAAGGTCATCGGCCTGCTGCGCGGCATCCTGCTGACGCTGTGCCGCTTCCTGCTGCCGCTCGGTGCGCTGATTACCCTGCTGTTCACCCTGACGCTGCCGTTCACCGGGCTGCAGCCGGTGTGGGACACAGGCTATTCGACGACCCTGTTGCTGATGCTGGCGATCATCAATCTGTTCCTGGTCAATGGTGTGTTCCAGGAGGGGCATCAGGGCAGCGTCTATCCCGTTGCGCTCAAGCGCCTGGTAAACGCCAGCCTGTTGTGCCTGCCGGTGCTGGTGGGCCTGGCGGCCTACGCCAGCTGGATGCGCATCGATCAGTACGGGCTGACACCATCGCGCATCCTGGCGCTGTTGCTGGTGGGTGTAATGCTGGCCCACGGTCTGGCGGCGACCTGGGCGGTGCTGGCGTCGCGCCAGGGCTGGCTGAACAGCCTGCGGGTGAGCAACCCGTGGATCGCCCTGCTCAGCGCGGCGCTGGTGGTGCTGTTCTACACGCCATTGCTCGCGCCACAGGCGCTGAGTGCGAAAAACCAGGTCGAGCGCCTGGTCAGTGGGCGTACGCCGGTCAGTGAGTTCGATGCGCGAAACCTGTACCACGGCCTGGGCCAGCCGGGGCGTAACGCCTTCGAGCAGCTTGAAAAACGGCTGCAAACGGATGAGTTGTTCGATGCGCCAGGGCGCGCGCAACTGCTGGCGACGCTGGAGGAAGTGCGACGCCCGGCAGCGGCCGAGGAACGCGGGCCAAAACTGGAGTGGCTGGGGCCGGTGCAGTCCAGTAGCGAAGCCTTGGCTGACTCGACCCTGGCCGAAAGCCAGTGCGGCGGCAAGGGGTGCTACCTGTGGGCGGTCGACCTGGATGGCGACGGCCACAACGAAGTGCTGATGATTCCGCGGCACACATACGCATCACGCCTGTTCGTGCTCACCTGGGACAACCGGGAATGGCGCGAAGTGGGGAGTTTGAGCGGCAAAATGGACAACCTGGAGGGGGTGGCCAAGGGCATTCGCGAAGGGGCAGTGAAGCTGGTCACGCCGCGCTACAAGACCTTGAGCATCGACGGGCAGGAGCTGATGCAGGACTTCAGGCGGTAACAGGGGTAGCAGCGCGGTCCCATGCTGTCAGGCCACCGGGTAACTATCTAACGCCTGGTCGTTCGCCTGCTTGATAGCGTGGCCGCACTACTCATAGTCCAAGGAGGACACCCCATGGGACCTTTGCGCTGCCTTGCTGGGCTGCTCTGCTGCCTGGCCAGCTCGGCCTTCGCTCACCTTGACGATGCCTACTCCCACGATGCCCACGATCCATTCACCGACAAGCACGCGTGGATGAGCATGATCCGTGACGATGTGCGGCTGAGCGAAATGGCACTTCCGGGCACCCACGATTCGGCGACCTTCGATGTCAGCCTGTTTCCGATCGTCACGGACATCGTCAGCACCCAGACCCTCGATTTCGACGAGCAGCTGCGCTACGGCATCCGCGTGCTCGATCTACGCATCCGGCAAACGGGAGATGCATTGGCCTTGCACCATGGCCCGGTCTATCTCGACAAGATGTTCGGCAGTGCGCTTGAGTCGATTCGACGCTTTCTCGAGGCCAATCCCAGCGAAACCGTGTTATTTCGCATCAAGCAGGAGCATACCCCCGACAGCAATGTGACCCTGAGCCTGGCGCAGGTCTTCGCGCAGTACATGGTGCAGTTCTCGGATATCTACCTGAAAGCGCCGGGTGCTGGTGTCACGCTGGGCGAGGCGCGAGGGAAGTTCGTCGTGCTGTCCAATATCGCCGAGCTCAACAACCAAGGGCTCGACTATGCCAGTTTCGACATCCAGGATGATTCAACCCTGAAAACCAACTGGGACCTGCACGAGAAGTACCTCAAGGTCCGGCGCCACCTGCACCGGGCTGCCGCGGGCAGCCCGGATACGTTCTATGTGAACTACCTGTCGGGCAGTGTCGGTTCGTTTCCCTACTTCGTTGCCAGTGGCCATGTCAGCCCGGGGACGGATGCCGCGCGGTTATTCACCGGGCTGATCGCGCTGGGGGACGTCGACTGGTACCCGTTCTTTCCCCGGACAACCTGTGCCATGCGGGTCTGCTCGATTTCCTTCGAGGGCACCAACACCCTGGCCCGCGACGACATCAAGGACATGAACGGCCCAGGGCCGACGCAAAGGACGGTCGGCATCATCATGGCCGACTTCCCGGGCGAGTCGTTGATTGCCAACATCATCGCCAACAACCACAACCCGACCCATGACTTGGGACGATGAGTCGGTCTGTGTTTCTACCGCTGCCTGGGCCATGCAGTGGCCCAGGCAGGGATTTGATCAGCTGTTCGGCAGCAGGCGGCAGGTAATGCTCTTGATGTAACGGGTCTCGCTGATCGCCGGGTGCACCGGGTGGTCCGGGCCCTGGCCGCCGCGCTCGAGCAGCTGCAGGTTGCGGTCCAGGTGGCGGGCGCTGGTCAGCAGGATGTTGTTCAGGTCGTCCTCGGGCAGGTGCATCGAGCACGAGGCGCTGACCAGGATGCCGTCCTTGTTGAGCATGCGCATGGCCTGTTCGTTGAGGCGGCGGTAGGCGGCCTCGCCGTTTTTCAGGTCTTTCTTGCGCTTGATGAAGGCGGGCGGGTCGGCAACGATCACGTCGAAGCGTTCTTCGGCGGCTTTGAGCTCGCGCAGGGCTTCGAACACATCGCCTTCGATGCAGGTGACTTTCTCGCTGATGCCGTTCAGTGCGGCATTGCGCTCGACGCCGTCGAGGGCGAAGCCCGAGGCGTCCACGCAGAACACTTCGCTGGCGCCGAATGCGCCGGCCTGCACACCCCAGCCACCGATGTAGCTGAACAGGTCGAGTACGCGCTTGCCTTTGACGTAGGGCGCCAGGCGCGCGCGGTTCATGCGGTGGTCGTAGAACCAGCCGGTCTTCTGCCCTTCACGTACCGGCGCTTCGAACTTGACGCCGTTCTCTTCCAGGGCGACCCAGTCCGGCACTTCGCCGTAGACGGTGTCGACGTAACGCTCGAGGCCTTCGGCGTCACGGGCGGCGGAGTCGTTCTTGAACAGGATGCCGCTGGGCTTGAGCACCTGGACCAGGGCGGCGATCACTTCGTCCTTGTGCGCTTCCATGGTGGCCGAGGCCAGTTGCACCACGAGAATGTCGAAGAAGCGGTCGACCACCAGGCCCGGCAGCAGGTCGGAGTCGCCGTAGACCAGGCGGTAGCACGGCTTGTCGAACAACCGCTCGCGCAGCGACAGGGCCACGTTCAGGCGGTGCACCAGCAGCGACTTGTCCAGCGGCAGCTTGGCGTCGCGCGACAGCAGGCGGGCGCAGATCAGGTTGTTCGGGCTCATGGCCACCACGCCCAGCGGCTTGCCGTTGGCGGCTTCGAGGATGGCCTGCTGGCCGGCCTTCAGGCCCTGCAGCGGGGTGGCGGCAACGTCGACTTCATTGCTGTAGACCCACAGGTGGCCGGCGCGCAGGCGGCGGTCGGCATTGGCTTTGAGACGAAGGCTGGGCAGGGACATGACGTCGCTCCGGGAAAAAAGAGCGGGAGTATACCGTGTCGGCCCCGAATTCGCTGGTAGCTGCGACCAAGTGGCCCGCTCCTGCGGTTAAAGAAATTCCTGAACTCAACGATCCACTAATTGGTGCCCTGCCGGCGTACAGGGTTAGAATCCCCCGTCCCCAGCGAGTGTGCACTTATGTCCCAGGAACTTACCGCCGAACAGATCCAGCAAGCCTTGCAAGGCATCACCATTCCGCCGCAGCCGCAGATCATGGTCGACCTGCAGTTCGAGCAGTACATGCCCGACCCGGACCTGGAGACCATTGCCAAGCTGATTTCCCAGGACCCTGGCCTTGCCGGCGCCCTGCTCAAGCTGGTCAATTCGGCGCAGTTCGGCCTGACGAACAAGATCGGTTCGATCCAGCGCGCCGTGAACCTGCTGGGCAGCCGCTCGATCATCAACCTGATCAACGCCCAGTCGATCAAGGGCGAGATGAGCGACGAGACCATCGTCACCCTCAACCCGTTCTGGGACACCGCCCAGGACGTGGCCATGACCTGCCTCACCCTGGCCAAGCGCACCGGCATCCAGGCGGCGGACGAGGCCTACACCCTGGGCCTGTTCCACGACTGCGGCGTGCCGTTGATGCACAAGCGCTTCCCCAACTACATGGAAGTGCTGGAAGAGTCCTACGCCAAGACCAATGACGAAGTCCGTGTGGTGGACACCGAGAACCGCGTGTTCAACACCAACCACTCGGTGGTCGGCTACTTCACCGCCAAGTCGTGGCGCCTGCCGGAGCACATCAGCGCCGCCATCGCCAACCACCACAACGCCCTGGCGGTGTTCCGCGACGAGTCCTCGCGCAACGCCCAGACCCAGCTGAAGAACCTGTTGGCGGTGCTGAAGATGTCCGAGCACATCTGCGCCTCGTACCGTGTGCTGGGCAATCAGAGTGTCGACCACGAGTGGAACATGGTTGGCCCGCTGGTGCTGGAATACATCGGGCTGTCGGAGTACGACTTCGAGCAGCTCAAGCAGGACATCCGCGAACTGGGCGGGCGCTGAACCATGCCGGAATTGCCAGAGGTCGAAACCACCCGGCGCGGTATTGCGCCGCACCTGGTGGGCCAGCGGGTCAGCCGTGTGGTGGTGCGTGACCGGCGCCTGCGCTGGCCGATCCCGGAAGACCTCGACGTGCGCCTGTCGGGGCAACGCATCGTCAGCGTCGAGCGCCGCGCCAAGTACCTGTTGATCAACGCCGAGGTGGGCACGCTGATCAGCCACCTGGGCATGTCGGGCAACCTGCGCCTGGTCGAACTGGGCCTGCCGGCAGCCAAGCATGAGCATGTGGACATCGAGCTGGAGTCGGGGCTGATGCTGCGCTACACCGACCCACGGCGCTTCGGCGCCATGCTCTGGAGCCTCGACCCGCTCAACCACGAACTGCTGCTGCGCCTGGGGCCGGAGCCCTTGACCGACCTGTTCGATGGCGAGCGGCTGTTCCAGCTGTCCCGTGGCCGCTCGATGGCGGTCAAGCCGTTCATCATGGACAACGCGGTGGTGGTCGGGGTGGGCAACATCTATGCGACCGAAGCGTTGTTCGCCGCCGGCATCGACCCGCGCCGCGAGGCGGGCGGGATTTCCCGGGCGCGCTATCTGCGGCTGGCGATCGAGATCAAGCGGGTGTTGGCGGCGGCGATCGAGCAAGGCGGCACGACCTTGCGCGACTTTATCGGTGGTGACGGGCAGCCGGGGTATTTCCAGCAGGAGTTGTTCGTTTACGGGCGCGGTGGGCAGCCGTGCAAGGTGTGTGGCACCGAGTTGCGTGAGGTGAAGCTGGGGCAGCGGGCGAGCGTGTTCTGCCCGAAATGCCAGCGTTGACCTCTGGAGGGGCCGCTGCGCGGCCCTATCGCTGGCAAGCCAGCTCCCACAGGTTACCGCGTGACCCTCTGTGGGAGCCGGCTTGCCGGCGATAGGGCCGGATCAGTCGACTACCGCCGCCTGCCCTACACCCCTGGGATCACTGGCCGCCTCGACAGTCCCGCCAGCCTTGTCCCAATACAGCACCTGCTGGTTGCCGTAGTTACGCCCCACATCCTTCAACCGATACCCGCGCGCCTGCAGCTCGGCTTTTTGTGCGTCGCTGAACGTCCCCGGCTCATGCTCCACCACATCCGGCAGGTACTGGTGGTGATAGCGCGGCGTCGCCGGCCACTCGGCCACGGGGCGGCCTTCCAGGAACCCCAGCACCGACAGCAGCACCATGCTCGGGATCCGGCTGCCGCCCGGGGTGCCGAAGCTGGCGAACTGGCTTGGGCTTTCGATGAAGGTCGGGCTCATGCTCGACAGTGGCCGCTTGCCCGCCGCCACGGCATTGGCCTGGCTGCCGGCCAGGCCGTAGCTGTTGCTGCCGCTGGGGTCGGCGGCGAAATCGTCCATCTCGTTGTTCAGCACCACGCCCGTGCCGGGCACGCTGAACGCCGCGCCGAACGGCAGGTTGACCGACAGTGTGGCGGACACCGCGTTGCCGTCGGCGTCGATCACCGCGAAGTGGGTGGTGTGGTCGCCTTCACGCCAGGCCGGTGACGGCGGCAGGGCGCTGCTGGGGGTGGCCTGGCGCACGTCGATGCTGTCGGCCAAGCCGGTGAGGTAGTGGCGCGCCAACAGGCGGTTGATGGGGTTGGCGACGTAGTCCGGGTCGCCCAGCAGGCCACGGTCGCGATACGCCCGGCGCAGCACCTCGATCACGTAATGGCTGCGCTGTACCGGCTCGGCGCTCTGCCAGGGCAGGCGCTGGAGCATCGCCAGGCTCTGGGCCAGGGCCACGCCGCCGGCGGACGGCGGCGGGCTGCTGATCAGTTCGCGCTGTTCGGCCAGCTTATAGCGCAGCGGCTCGCGCCAGGCGGAGTGGTAACCGGCCAGGTCCTCGAGGCTCCAGAGGCCGCCGGCCTGACGTACGCCATCGACCAGGCGCTGCGCGGTGGGGCCACGGTAGAAGCCATCGCGGCCATGCTCGGCGAGGGTTTGCAGGGTGGCGGCCAGCTCCGGCTGGCGGATCACTGTGCCCAGGGCCGGTACGTCATTGGCGCTGAGGAACAGCCGGGCGCTTTCGGGGTCATCACGCAGCGCCGCCAGGCGCATGGTGGCACGGTCGCGGTAGATGCGGTCGACGGCAAAGCCCTGGTTGGCCAGGCGGATTGCCGGAGCCAGGCTGTCCTTGAGCGGCAGTTTGCCGTGGCTGGCGGCGAGATCGGCCAGGGCCTGGGGCAGGCCGGGGATGGCCGCCGCCAGCGGGCCGTTGATCGACAGGCCGGGCTGGACCTTGCCGTCCTTGAGGTACATGTCTGCGCGGGCGGCGGCAGGTGCACGCTCACGGGCGTCGAGGAAGGCGTAGCGTGGGCTGGCCGCTTGTTCGCGCAGCAGGAAGAAACCACCGCCGCCAAGGCCCGAGCCGTAGGGCTCTACCACAGCCAGTGCGGCGCCGATGGCCACGGCGGCATCGAAGGCGTTGCCGCCTTGTTCGAGCACCTGCCGGGCGGCGGCGGTGGCTTCGGCATGCGGGCTGGCGATGGCGGCGCGGCCCGGGCCGTCGGCCTGGGCTGCCGTGGCCAGCAGCGCCAGGGCGGCGCCAAGCGCGGCGCGGCGTATCGCGGCGACGAACGGCATCAGGCCTTGCCGGTGATCCGGCGGTATTTGGCCATCAGCTCGTCTTCGGTTTCCGGGTGGGCTTCATCCAGCGGGATGCAGTCGACCGGGCAGACTTGCTGGCATTGCGGCTCGTCGTAGTGGCCAACGCACTGGGTGCACAGGTTCGGGTCGATCACGTAGATCTCTTCGCCTTGCGAGATGGCAGCGTTCGGGCACTCGGGTTCGCAGACGTCGCAGTTGATGCAATCGTCGGTGATGATCAGGGACATGGGGACTCCGGCCGGGGCGTCGGGCCCGGGCATGTTTCAATGCGATAGGCGCAATTGTGCCGGATTCGCGCCCGCAGTGCACGCGGGCGCGTCAGCGGGACGCGCCCCGGGCACACAGGTTACTTGCGAAAGCGCTCGGTCAGCGCGTCGGCCACCGCCGGGTGGACGAACTTGGTGATATCACCGCCCAACGCGGCGATTTCCCGGACCAGCGTCGAGGAAATGAACGAATAACGCTCGGAAGGCGTGAGGAACAGGCTCTCGACGTCCGGCGCCAACTGGCGGTTCATGTTGGCCAGCTGGAACTCGTATTCGAAATCCGAAACCGCGCGCAGGCCACGCAGGAACACATTGGCGTTCTGCTCCTTGGCGAAATGCGCCAGCAACGAGGAGAAGCCGATGACTTCGACATTGGGCAGGTGCTTGGTGACCTCGCGGGCCAGCTCTACCCGCTGTTCCAGCGGGAACAGTGGGTTTTTCTTCGGGCTGGCGGCCACGGCGATGATCACGTGATCGAACAGCCGCGAGGCACGCTCGACCAGGTCGCCATGGCCTTTGGTAATGGGGTCGAAAGTACCCGGGTACAACACTCGGTTCATCGCGTCATCCTGGCTGGAGTGCGTTGGGGAGTCGGATGGTAGCGCAGCGATTGCGCCCGGCCAAGTCGCGCGGCCGGCTGATGGCACTATAGACAGGGCGTGTAAGGCCTGTCATGCCCCCTGTGCCAGGCGCCCGACCAGTGCTTCGCTGAGCCGCGCAGCCAGGGCGTACACCGACAGCTGCGGGTTGGCGCCGATGCTGGTGGGGAACAGCGAGCCGTCGTGGATCGACAGGTTTTCCAGCTGATGATGCCGGCCCAGGCTGTCGCATACCGCCTGGCGCGGGTCTTCGCCCAGGGCGCAGCCGCCCATGACGTGGGCGCTGCCCAGGCGCATGCGGAACAGTTCCAGGGGCAGGCCGTCGATCATCGCGGCCGCTTGCGCGAGTTTGTCGACGTAGCGGGCATCGCCATGCACGGGCATCACCTGGCGGGCCCCGGCGGCGAACTGGATCTGCGCCATGCTGTGCCAGGCCCGGCGCAGCCCGTCGCGCAGGTAGTCGGTGACGGGGTAGTCGAGCACCGGCGAGCCATCGCTGCGCAGTTCCACCTGGCCGCCCGGGCTGTCCGGGTGGAAACCGTCGCGCAGCAGCGCCAGCATCACATGGGTGTGCGGTAGCTCGGCCATGCGCAGGGCGTTGTCCTGGCCATGGCCCCCGAGCAGGGTGCTGGCCAGGGCCGGGTGCAGCGGCGGCACCTCGAGCTTGTAGCCGACCGGCCCGTCGACGCCGCCCTGCCATTGGAACTGGTCGCTGTAGATCGACTGCGGCGCGCCGTAGTACGGGTCGATCCTGTCGGCGAATTGCGCGGCGCTGAAGTTGACCAGGTGCAGGAAGGTGCGTTTGCCCAGGCGCTGGTGCGGGTCGGGGGCCTCGGAGCGCAGCAGCAGGGCCGGGCTGTTGATGCCGCCACCGGCCAGCACGTAATGGCGGGCGCGCACCTGGATCTGCCGGCCGGTCGGGTGTACGCCCCGTGCATCCAGGGCCTGGCACAGCAGGTGGTCGATACGTTGGCCGTCATGGCTGAAGCGCTCGGCGCGGGCCAGGTAGAGCAGCGTGCCGCCCTTTTCCAGCAGGGCCGGGATGCAGGTGACCAGCATCGATTGCTTGGCATTGACCGGGCAGCCCATGCCGCAGTAACCCAGGTTCCAGCAGCCGCGCACATTGCGTGGGATCACCGCCCAGCGGTGGCCGAGCGCCTCGCAGCCACGGCGCAGCACGTCGTTGTTGGCGTTGGCTGGCAGCGCCCAGGGGCTGATGCCCAGGCGCTGCTCCATGCGTTCGAACCAGGGCGCCAGGGTGGCGCTGTCCAGGCCTTTGACGGCGTGCTCCCGGGCCCAGTGTTCCAGGGTTTGCGGTGGGGTGCGAAAGCTCGAGGTCCAGTTGACCAGGGTGGTGCCGCCTACCGCGCGGCCCTGGAGGATGGTGATGGCGCCCTCTTTGCTCAGCCGGCCCAGGCCTTCCTGGTAGAGCTCGGCGTAGGCTTCGTGCTCCAGCAGGTGGAAGTCGCTGCTGGTCTTCAGCGGCCCTTCCTCGATCAGCAGCACGTTCAGGCCGGCGGCACTCAGCGCCTCGGCCGTGGTGGCGCCGCCTGCGCCGCTGCCGATCACGGCGACGTCGGCTTCGAAGGTCAGGTCCTGCTCCAGGCGCGAGGCATCGTGGGTGATCCAGCCTCGTTCGAGGCCTTGGCGAAACGGGTCGGGGACGGGCATGGCGCGGCCTTTGTTGTTGTGTTGGGGGTTGCCGGTGCCGCGAAGCGGCCCCGGCAACCTGGTAAAACTCAAATTTTCGGTGGCCCCGGATAGCCACACGCAGCCCAGGCTTCCGGCCGCTCATACCAAGCCATCGACAACAATTGCAGCAACGACGCATGCCCCTGGCGCAGCAGGTTCAGCGAACTACCGCCCCAGCGTGCGAGAAAGGCCTCCACAGCAGTGTTGCTGGCCTCGCTCCAACTGCCCCAGATGCCGGTCAGCGGCCCCCGGGTCAGCGGTAGGCTGAGCACGTCGAACAACTGCCGGGTGAGCTTGAGCATGGCCGGCGACAGCGCCGCCAACTTGCCGTCGAGGCTGTGCAGCACCAGCGTTTCAGTGGCCTGGGTGCCGGCCAGCACCACGGGGATCAGGGCCCGCAACAGCGGCAGGTCGTCATCGCGCAGCACCTGGTAATCCGCTGAGGGCGTTTGTTTCGAGCAGCCAATCAGGCTGGCGGTGCCGAGGAACACGCTGGCGCCCAGGCTGAACTTGAGCAGGTCGCGACGGTGCATGCGCAGCCTTCCTCGCTCAACGGATGAACAGTTTGTAGACCAGGCGCTGCAAGGCTTTGCCATAGGGCGGATAAATCAGCCGGGCAGCGTTCAGGCGCTGCTTGGCCAGCACCCCTTTGGCTTTGCTGAACGTCTGGAAGCCTTCATGGCCGTGGTAGTGGCCCATGCCGGAGGGGCCGACACCGCCGAATGGCAGGTCGTCCTGGGCCACGTGCAGCAGGGTGTCGTTGAGGCACACCCCGCCGGAATGGGTGTCGCGCAGCACCCGGGCTTGCTGGCCACGGTCGTAACCGAAGTAGTACAGCGCCAACGGGCGCGGGCGTTGGTTGATGTAGGCCAGCGCCTGGTCTAGGTGGTCGTAGGGCACCAGCGGCAGCAAGGGCCCGAAGATCTCGTCCTGCATCACCTGCATGCTGTCGTTCACCTCCAGTACCAGGTGCGGCGGCAGGCGGCGGCCCAGGCGCGGTTCGTCGGGGTAGAGGTCGCGCACTTGCGCGCCCTGCGCGCGGGCATCGGCCAGCAGGCGCTCCAGGCGCTCAAGCTGGCGCGGGTTGATGATCGCGCTGTAGTCGGGGTTGTCGGCGATGCGCGGGTAGAGCCTGTGCACCGCGCGCTGGTAGGCATCGGCAAAGGCATCCAGGCGTTCGCGTGGCACCAGCACGTAGTCGGGGGCGACGCAGGTTTGCCCGGCGTTGAGGGTCTTGCCGAAGGCGATGCGCTCGGCGGCGGTGTCCAGTGGCACATCCGCCGAGACGATGGCGGGCGATTTGCCGCCCAGCTCTAGGGTGACCGGGGTGAGATTGTGCGCCGCCGCCAGCATCACCTGGCGGCCGATGCTGGTGGCGCCGGTGAACAGCAGGTGGTCGAAGGGCAGGCGGGCGAAGGCCTGGCCGACTTCCACCTCGCCCAGCACCACGCTGACCAGGTCGCTGGGGAACACCCGTTCCAGCAGGGCCTTGAGTAGCAACCCTGTGGCTGGCGTGGCTTCGCTGAGCTTGAGCATGACCCGGTTGCCGGCCGCCAGGGCGCAGGTCAGGGGCCCGATGGCAAGGAACAGCGGGTAGTTCCACGGCACGATGATCCCCACCACGCCCAGCGGCTGGTACTGCACGTTGGCGCTGGCGGGCTGGAAGGCCAGGCCGACGCGCCGGCGCGATGGCCGCATCCAGCGTTGCAGGTGGCGTTCTGCATGGCGCAGGCCTTGCACCGAGGGCATCAACTCGGCGAGCAGGGTCTCGTCGCGGCTGCGCCCGGCAAAGTCGCTGTCGATGGCCGCGATCAGGGCCTCCTGTTCACGTAGCAGTGCTTCGCGCAGGCTTTTCAGCCACTGCCGGCGTTGTGCCGCCGGTGGCATGGGGTTGCCGGAAAATGCCTGGCGCTGGGCGGCGAACATCGCCTCGAGCGTGCTGTCGCAAGTAACAGGGGGTGAGGTGATGATCGAGGTCATAGCGCAGGCACCCGTGGGAAAGAGTGAGTAGAGCCTATACTCTAATTCCTGCCAGGGTGAGTGATTTATCTGCCAGATCAGCGGACATTTGCGCTGCTGTGCCCTGACGCCACGAGGCTATAGCCCGTAAGATGCCCCATCACTTGAACGCACGGAGACTGGAGCTGAGCATGGCCCCGCGCATGAAGACCCGAGAACGCATCGTGCAGAACAGCCTGGAGCTGTTCAACCAGCAGGGCGAGCGCAGCGTCAGCACCAACCACATTGCCGCGCACATGGAAATATCGCCCGGCAACCTGTACTACCACTTCCCCAACAAGCAGGCGATCATCGCCGTGCTGTTCAGCCAGTACGAAGAACTGGTCGACAGCTTCCTGCGCCCGCCCCAGGGCCGCGTCGCCACGGTCGAGGACAAACGCTTCTACCTCAAGGCACTGCTGGCGGCGATGTGGAACTATCGCTTCCTGCACCGCGACCTTGAACACCTGCTCGAAAGCGACCCGGAGCTGGCCGCCCGCTACCGGCGCTTTTCGCAGCGCTGCCTGCAGCAGGGCCAGGCAATCTACCGTGGCTTCGTCGAGGCCGGCATCCTGGCCATGAATGCCGCGCAGATCGAATCGCTGACCATCAATGCCTGGATCGTGTTGACCTCGTGGGTGCGTTTTCTCAGCACTACCCGCGAACATTCCGCGCACTTGGGTGAAGAAGCCTTCAAGCGCGGCGTCTATCAGGTGCTGGTGCTGGAACTGGGCTTCGTCACGCCCGGCTCGCGCGCCGTTGTGGACACCTTGTGCGACGAATTCCATGTACCGTTCAACCAGGCCCTGGAGCACTGAACCAGCGCCTTCGAGCCCTTCATCAGGAGACTGTCATGCCCCTTGCGCAACTGATCACCCCACAGCAGCTGGCCGAGCAACTGGACGCGCCCGGCCTGGTGATCCTCGACTGCCGCTTTGCCCTGGAAGATGTCGATTACGGCCAACGCAGCTATGCCCAGGGGCATATCGCCGGGGCGCATTTCGCCGACCTTGAGCGTGACCTGAGCGGGCCGGTGGTCAAGGGCCGCACCGGCCGCCACCCGTTGCCGGATGCACAGCGGCTGGTCGAGCGCCTGCGTGAATGGGGTGTGGACGATGACAGCCGGGTGGTGCTGTACGACGACGGCCCTGGTGCGTTCGCCGCCCGCGCCTGGTGGTTGCTGGCCTGGCTCGGCAAGCGCGAATCGGTGTACCTGCTCGATGGCGGCCTCAAGGCCTGGCACGCGGCGCATCTGCCGCTGAGCCTGGATCCGCCGGTCAAGCGTGAAGGCCAGTTCAGCGGCGAGCCGGACATGAAGCTGCTGATCGATGCCGGGCATCTGCTCAAGCGTCTGGGTGAGCCTGCGCTCACGCTGATCGATGCGCGCGCCTTGCCGCGTTTTCGCGGCGAAATGGAGCCGATCGACCCGGTGGCCGGGCATATCCCGGGCGCCCAGTGCGCGGCGTTCACCGACAACCTTGGAGCGGATGGGCGATTCCTGCCGGCCGAGCAACTCAAGCAGCGGTTCGCCGAGAAGCTCGGCGGGCGCTCGCCGGAGCAACTGGTGGCCTATTGCGGGTCTGGGGTGACGGCCTGCCACAACCTGTTCGCCCTGGCGCTGGCCGGGTACCCGCTGGGGCGCTTGTATGCTGGGTCATGGAGCGAGTGGATCAATGATCCGCAGCGTGGGGTCGCGACTGGCGATTGACTGAAGCAACCATCGCGGGGCAAGTCGCAGCGACGAGGTCTTATCTGCCGTCCACCAGCCACTGCGGAATCCGCCGCTCCAGGTAATACCCCGGGTTGCGCAGGCTGCCGTCGACGAACCCCACATGCCCACCGCGGCTGTGCAGCTCGAACTGCGTCTGTGGCGCCAGCTCATCGGCGCTCGGCAGGCTGTGGCCGAACACGAACGGATCGTCGCTGGCGTGGATGATCAGCGTCGGCGTGCGGTTTTCTCTCAGGTAATAACGGCTTGAGGCGCGCCGGTAATAATCGTGCACGTCGTTGAAGCCGTTGAGTGGCGCGGTCACCTTGCCGTCGAAATCCCAGAAGGTGCGCAGGTTGCGCAGCGAGCCCAGGCGTTCGATCTCGGCCAGCCGGTCATGGTGGCCCTTGTCTCGAAAATGCCGCTGTTTGTTCTGCACGTACGCCAGCATCTCGCGCATGAAATGCGCCTGGTAGACCTTGGAGAAGCCCAGGCCTATGCGGTCGGCGCACTGGTCCAGGCGAAACGGCACCGACACCGCTACCGCAGCTTCCAGCAGGCTGTCTGCGCCGTGTTCGCCCAGGTACTTGAGCAGCACATTGCCCCCCAGCGAGTAACCGACCGCATACAGCGGTGCCAGCGGCCTGCGGGCACGCAGGTGGCGGATGGTTTCGGCGAGGTCTTCGCTGGCGCCGGAATGGTAGCTGCGCGCCAACAGGTTGGGTTCCCCCGAGCAGCCGCGCCAGTTGAGCGCCACGCTGGCCCAGCCGCGCGCCTGCAGCGCCTGCTGCAGGCCTTTGACGTAAGGCGAGTTGGAAGAGCCGGTCAACCCGTGCAGCACCAGCACCAGCGGCGCATCGGCCTGGTGCGGGCCGTGCCAGTCGAGGTCGAGGAAGTCGCCGTCGGCCAGCCACAGGCGCTCGCGTTCGCGGGGCAGTTCAGGGAGTTTGCGCCACAGCGGACCCCACAGGGTCTGCAGGTGCGGATTGGCCAGACCGGTGGCTGGGCGGAACGTGGCGGTGAGGCTGGGCATGCTGGGCGACTCGTGATGTGCCCGCCTAGAGTGCCATGAAACACCGCCACTGTAATTGCGCTATTGGTCGATTGCGGTCACGGCTGGCAGGGCTTTCTGCCCAGTGCGCGGGCCGATGCTGAGGCACACGCAGCGCTCGATGGCCAGCAAGCGCCTGGCCGCAGCCTGCACGGCCGCTGGGGTCAGTTGGGCAAGCTGTCGCAGGTGGACGGCATGGTGGTCTGTGGTAACCGTACCGGCGCCAAGGTCGGCCAGTTGCGATGCCAGCGCATTGTTGTCGGAAAGTGCGCGGAGCAGGCCACCTCCCAGTTGGTTGACGGCAAGTTCCAGTTCGTCCTGGCTCGGCCCGTGCTCGATGAAGCACTGGATGACCTGCTTCACCAATTCCACAGAGGCATCCAGGTAGGCGGGGTCGATGTCCCAACTGATGTACAAAAAGGTAGCCGCCCGGTAAGTGCGCAAATGGCTGTCGATGCTGTAGGTCAGGTTGCGGCGCTCACGGAGTTCGGCAACCAGGCGCGACTCGAAGCCGGCGCCGAGTAGCTCGTTGGTCACGACCATGGCCGTGTACTCGGCGTCAGAGCGCGTTACATCGAGGGGCAGGGCCAAGGCCACGTCGCAATTGCTGCCGGATTGCTCCAGGTGGACGGCGATGGCCTTGTCCAGCGGGGTTGCGGGTTGTGGTGGCGCAAGCGCGGGGCTGTTGCTTGGCAGTGCCTCGGTCAGCGTGTCGAGCATTTGCCTGGCCTCTGTCAGGCTCAGGTCGCCCACCAATGTGATCTCCAGGTTTGCGGCGGTATAGGCGCGTTGATGGAATGCCCTGACCTTGTCCACGTCGATATCGGCAACGCTGGCGCTGGTGCCTGCATAGTCGCGGCCATAGGCATGCTGCGGGAACAGACGGCTGAGCATTGCCACGTCGATGCGTTGCGCGGGGCTGCTTTCGCGCCGCTGCAGGTATCGCAGCACACGCGCCTGGATGCCGGAATAAGCGTCTGCTGCCAGGGCTGGCCGGGCAATCATCGCGGTGAACAGTTCGAGCGCCGCTTCGCGCAGCGGCGCCGCGCAGTGAGCGCTCAGGCCAATTCGCGCGTGGTCGTGGCTGATGTCTCGTTGCACGCTTGCCCCGAGGCCGCTGAGCCCCGCCGCGAAGCTCTGGGCGTCCAGGCTTTCGATGCCTTGATCGAGCGTATACAGCGTAAGCGCCGCAAGGCCCGGGGTGTCGCCGTCCTGGCAGGCGCCAGCGTTGAAGCGCAGGCGCAGTTCGAACAGTGGTGAGCCTTGCCTGGCGATGAAGGCCACGCGGCTGCCATTGGCAGTGTCCCAGGTGTGGACTGACTGGGCCGGAGCAAGCAGGCGGTGGGTGTCGATGCTGGCAGCCGACTGCAGTGCGGAGAAATCGGCCGCGGTAAGACGGCCGGCAAGGTCCGCGCAGGTCAATGGCTGGTGCTCGCTTGCTTCCGGGGCAGTGACTTGCGGTGCGAGCATGTGGGTAACCGCCATGCGATCGTCGGCCAGGAACCGCTGTGCGGCCAACTGGATATCTTCAGGCGTGAGTGCGATCAGCGCCTGCAGGACCTGGGCATGCAACTCGGGCTTCAACCTGCTGAGGGCATACGAAGCGATGGATTGGGCCTGTTTTTGCGGTGTATCCCTGGCGATGAGCTGCGCGGTCAGCAGCCGGAACTTGAGTGCGTCGAGTGTCTGAGCCCTGGGCGGCGTCTGTCGGACTGCATCGAGGATGTGCCGTATCTGCTCGATGGCCTGTTGTGGCGTGCCCTTGTCGGGGTTGCTGTAGGCATACAGCGTCAGCAATGTGTCGCCGCGGGTCAGGTGGTCATAGAAAGCTTCGATGCCTGTGAGCACTTGCCGCTCACGGACCAGGCTGGCGTACAGCATCGAATCGGCACCATTGGCCAGCAGTTCCGGCAGTAGCATCAAGGCCGCTGCCGTGGCAGTCGATTCGGCGGTCGCAAGGCTCGGCACATTGAAGGACAGATACAGGCCATCGCGCAGCCCTGGCAGCGTGATGGCTTGCTGGCGGGCCCGATGGCCTGCCGTCTGGCCCGGACCGGGCAAGGCCGGCAGCGCTGCTGCACTCCAAGGTCCGAAGTAGCGCTCGGCCCAGCCCTGCAAGCGCACCCGGTCGACGTTGCCAACCACCACCAGCGTCGCATTGTTGGGGTGGTACCAGGTGCGGTACCAGGTGCGTACGGTGTCGGGCCTCATGTATTGAAGGTCCACGGCATCACCGAAACTGGGCGCGGCGTAGGGGCTGCTGCCGTGGGCCAGGCGCTTATGGTGTTCGAACGCCTGTTGTTCGGGGTCGTTGTCGAATTTGAGCCGGCGTTCATCGTTGATGGCCTTGACGGCCCGCTCGAAGCCGTCCGCTGTGAGGCTGGCGTTGGCCATGCTGTCACCCAGGATCTCCAGTGCGATTTCCAGGCGCTCAGCCGGCAGCGTCACTTCGTAGACGGTGCCGTCATCCTGGGTCGAGGCATTGGCCACGCCACCCAGTCGGGCGATGACTCTCGAAAACTGTCCGGGTGCGAGCTTGGCGCTACCCTCGAACAGCATGTGTTCGAGCAGGTGGGCCAGGTTGGTATGCCCCAAGGGGTCGTGGCTGGCGCCGACGTGATAGCAGAGTTGGACACAGGCCAGGGGGCTGCGCGGGTCTTCTTGTAGATAAACGTTCAAGCCATTGTCGAGAACGAAATGTTGCAGCGGCGGCGTTGCCGCAGGGATCAGCGAAGAAAGGCTGACTGTCGGGGAGAGGGCCATGCTCGAAGTGCTCCGTCACGAGTGATGAGCGGAGCAGCTTCTGGCACTTCGGCTGGTGGGCGGTGTTACTTAAATCTGGGTGCGCTGCCAGAGCGCGTAGTGCACCTGGCCAGTCTTTTTCTCGCGGTGCAGGCGCCAGTTGCCGGGCATCGGCAGGCTCGATGGCGCCGCCTCGCTTTCGGTGTAGATCCACGCCTGTTCGCGCAGCCACTGGCCCTGCTCCAGCAGGTTGCAGGTGTTGGCCAGCAGGTCCTGGTGGAAGGGCGGGTCGAGGAACACCAGGTCGAACTGCTGCTTGGCCGGGCCTTGCAGGTAGCGCAGGGCGTCGGTTTGCAGGATCTGCCCGCGTGGGCAGCGCAGCAGTTCGAGGTTGTGCTTGAGGTTGGCGATGGCGGCCGGGTTGCTGTCCAGCGCCACGGCGTCTTGCGCGCCGCGGGACAGGGCTTCGAGCACCAGTGCGCCGCTGCCGGTGAAGGCATCCAGCACGCGGGCGCCCTCGATGTACGGCGCCAGCCAGTTGAACAGGGTTTCGCGCACGCGGTCGGGCGTTGGCCGCAGGCCGTCGCCTTCTGGGACAGCGAGGCGACGGCTGCGCCATTCGCCAGCGATGATGCGCAACTGGCCGGGGCCTTTGCTGGCGCCAGGGGCGCTGCGCGCGGGGGAGTTGGGGCGTGCCATTAATGCTCCGGTACGCCGAGCGGCTGCTCGGCGGGTTTGTCAGTGGGGGCCGGCAGCGGCTGCTGCGCCACCTTCGGGCCGACGGTGACGATCACCAGCTTGTCCGCCGCCAGGTGCTTGTTCATGGCGGCCTTGACCTGCTCGACGGTCAGCGCCTGGGACTGCTGCATGAAGTCCTCCAGCCAGCTCAGCGGTAGGTTGTAGAAGCCGATCGCGCCCAGCTGGCCGACGATACTGGCGTTGCTGGCATTGGACAGCGGGAAGCTGCCGGCCAGTTCGCGCTTGGCGTCGTCCAGCTCCTGTTGCGTCGGGCCGCTCTTGAGGTAGTCGGCCAGCAGGTCCTGGACCAGCTTGAGCGTGCCTTCGCTGAGCTCGGCACGGGTTTGCAGGTTGATCATGAACGGGCCGCGTACCTGCATCGGGCTGAACACCGAGTACACCCCGTAGGTAAGGCCGCGCTTTTCACGCACTTCGCTCATCAGCCGGGTACCAAAGGCGCCGCCGCCGAGGATCTGGTTGCCCAGCGACAGTGCGGGCCAGTCCGGGTCGTTACGGTCGATGCCAAGTTCGGCCAGCATCAGGTGGGTCTGCTTGGACGCAAAGTCGATGTGGGTCAGGCCTGGCTTGGGTTCAACCGGCTGCTCGGGCTTGGCCAGGGCCGGGCCCTTGGGCAGGCCGGCGGAAACCTGGGCGGCGATGGCCTCGGCTTCGCTGCGGCTGAGGTCGCCGACCAGCGCGATCACCGCGTTGCCGGCGGCATAGGCCTTGGCGTGGAAGGCGCGCAGTTGATCGAGGGTGATGGCGGTGACTGTCTGGGCCGTGCCGTCGCTGGGGTGAGCGTAGGGGTGGCTGCCGTACAGGTTGGCGAACAGGGTCTTGCCGGCGATTTTGCCGGGGTTCTGCTTTTCATACTCGAAGCCGGCCAGCATCTGGTTTCTGATGCGCTTGAGGGCGTCATCGGGGAAGGTCGGCTTGCCCACCACCTCGGTGAACAGCTTGAGTGCCGGCTCGCGCTTGTCGGCGGCGCTGAGGCTGCGCAGCGAGGCCACGGCCATGTCGCGGTAGGAGCCGTTGCCGAAGTCTGCGCCCAGGCCCTCGAAGCCTTCGGCGATGGCGGTGACGTCCTTGCCGGCCACACCCTCGTTGAGCATGGCGTTGGTCAGCGTGGCCACGCCTGGCGTCGTGCCGTCCTGGCTGCTGCCGGCGGCGAAGGTCAGGCGCAGGTCGAACATCGGCAGCTCGCGGGCTTCGACGAACAATACGCGGGTGCCTTCGGCGGTGGTCCAGTGCTGGATGTTCAACTGGCGGCGGCTTGGGGCCTTGCCGTCCAGTTCGGCCAGCGATTGCAGCGAGTTGGCCGGGCGGGCCGCGGTAGCGGGCTGGCTGGCGCTGTCGGACTGGGCCGGGCGGGCCAGCAGCAGGGCGGTGGCCACCACCAGCACGATGATGCCAAGGCCCAACAGGGTGTAGCGGGGTGCGCTGCGGTCACTCATGAGCGGACTCCTCGGGCAGTACATGGGCAACGCTCAGGCGTTCGCGGGTGAAATAGGTGCGGGCAGCGGCCTGGATGTCTTGCGGGGTCACGCGCTTGAGGTCGTCGAGTTCGCTGTCGATCAGCTTCCAGGACAGGCCGACGGTTTCCAGCTGGCCGATGGTGGTGGCCTGGCTGCTGATGGAGTCGCGGTCGTAGACCAGGCCGGCGATCACCTGGGCGCGCACGCGCTCGAGTTCTTCGGCGGTCGGTGGGGTGGTCTTGAGTTCGTCGAGCAGTTGCCAGACGCCTTTCTCGACCTCGGCCAGGGTCTTTTGCTTTTGCACGTTGGGGGTGGCCGAGATCAGGAACAGGCTGTCGCCCCGGGTGAAGGCGTTGTAGCTGGACGAGGCGCCGGCCACCAGCTCCTGGCCGCGCTCCAGGCGCGCCGGCATGCGGGCGCTGTAGCCGCCGTCGAGCAGTGCGGAGATCAGCCGCAGCGCGTTGACCGTGCGCGGGTCCTTGGCGGTGGCCAGGGCCGGCACGTTGAAGCCGTAGATCAGGCTCGGCAACTGCGTCTGCACGTGCAGGGTCAGCTTGCGCAGGCCGGGTTCGGCCAACTCCAGCGGCAGCTTGCTGGGGGGCACGGCGCGCTTGGGGATGGGGCCGAAGTATTTTTGTGCGAGGGTTTTCACTTCGTCGGGGGTGACGTCGCCGACGACCACCAGGGTGGCGTTGTTCGGCGCGTACCAGGATTCGTACCAGTGGCGCAGCTCTTCGACCTTCATGCGCTCGAGGTCGGCCATCCAGCCGATGGTCGGGGTGTGGTAGCCGCTGGCCGGGTAGGCCATGGCACGGAACAGCTCGAAGGCTTTGGAGCTGGGCTGATCGTCGGTGCGCAGGCGGCGCTCTTCCTTGATCACCTCGATCTCGCGGCTGAACTCGTCGGCCGGCAGGCGCAGGCTGGCCAGGCGGTCGGCTTCCAGTTCGAAGGCCACCGGCAGGCGGTCGCGGGCCAGCACCTGGTAATAGGCGGTGTAGTCGTCGCTGGTGAAGGCGTTCTCTTCGGCGCCCAGGTCACGCAGGATGCGCGATGCTTCGCCAGGGCCGAGCTTGGCGCTGCCCTTGAACATCATGTGCTCCAGGGCGTGGGACAGGCCTGTCTGGCCTGGGGTTTCGTAGCTGGAACCGACTTTGTACCAGATCTGCGAAACCACCACCGGGGCACGGTGGTCCTCGCGCACGACCACTTTCAGGCCGTTGTCGAGGATGAATTCGTGGGTGGGTTGCACATCGGCGGCGAAGGCCGCAAGCGGCAGGCACAGCGTGCCGAGCAACAGGCCAGCGGCGCGGCGGGCTAGAGCATTCATACGGTGTTTAACCTGTTCTGCGGCCCGCTTGGGTTTAGCGTCGGCGGGCCAGGAGGTGCTAGGATACTGATCCGGTTGCCTGGCGACCATGCCTGTCGCCGTTCTGGCCCGCAGGCCCTAAAGACAAAACGTTGCGCATGAACCAGTCGGTTACAAAATAGTCTGTTCTGCGTGACTCAAGAATTCCCGATGCGCCACTGCTGGCGCATCGCTACCCTGAGATAGCCGTCTTCCATGTTTGGTTCCAACGACGACAAAAAAGCGCCGGCTGCGGCTGGCGAGAAGAAAGGCCTGTTCAGCTGGTTCCGCAAGAAGCCGGAACAACCTGTCGCCGAACAGCCGCAAACCCCAGAACCGCAGGCCACAGAGCCGGCCGCACTGCAGGTGCCTGCTGCCGAGCCGCTACCGGTGGCAGTGTCCGAGCCCGTAGTGGTCGAGCCTGTGCTGGAGCCGGTGGTTGCCGCGCCTCAGGCTGTGCCTGAACCAGTGGTTGAGACACCGCAGCCAGTGTCGGTGCCGGAGCCGGTAGTTGTCGCGCCTCAGGCTGTGCCTGAGCCAGTGGTTATCACACCGCAGCCAGCGTCGGTGCCCGAGCCAGTGGTCGCCACGCCGCAATATGCGCCTGCCGCTGCCCCCGTGGTTGTTCAGCCTGAGCCTGTGGTTGCCGCACCTGTAGAGCCAACACCGGTCGAAGTGCCTGCGGCCCCGGTCAGCAACCTGGTACTGCCTGTCGCCGAAGAACCGGTGGCATTGGTTGAGGACCTTGAGCCCAAGGCGCCGCCTGCCATTCCCGCTCGCCCGCTCGTCGAGCCGGCTGCCACTGTCGCAGCGGCCCCGGCGCCGGTTGTCGAAGCCCAACCGGTCATCGCGCCGGCCCCGGTCGAGCCCGAGCCCGTTGCCGCGGCTGCCGCCGAACCGTCCAAGCCCGGTTTCTTCGCCCGTCTCAAGCAGGGCCTGTCGAAGACCAGCGCCAGCATTGGCGAGGGCATGGCCAGCCTGTTCATGGGCAAGAAGGTCATCGATGACGACCTGCTCGACGAAATCGAAACCCGCCTGCTGACCGCCGACGTCGGCGTCGAGGCCACCTCGGCCATCGTCCAGAACCTCACCCAGAAAGTCGCCCGCAAGCAGCTGGCCGACGCCGACGCGCTGTACAAGTCGCTGCAGGAAGAACTGGCCGCGCTGCTGCGCCCGGTCGAGCAGCCGCTGAAGATCGAGGCGCAGAACAAGCCGTACGTGATCCTGGTAGTCGGCGTGAACGGCGCCGGCAAGACCACCACCATCGGCAAACTGGCGAAAAAGCTGCAGCTCGAAGGCAAGAAGGTCATGCTCGCCGCCGGCGACACCTTCCGTGCCGCCGCCGTGGAGCAGCTGCAGGTGTGGGGCGAGCGCAACCAGATCCCGGTGATCGCCCAGCACACCGGCGCCGACTCGGCTTCGGTGATCTTCGACGCCGTGCAGGCCGCCAAGGCGCGCAACGTCGATGTGCTGATCGCCGACACCGCCGGGCGCCTGCACACCAAGGACAACCTGATGGAAGAGCTGAAGAAGGTCCGTCGGGTGATCGGCAAGCTCGACGCCGAGGCGCCCCACGAGGTGCTGCTGGTGCTCGACGCCGGTACCGGGCAGAACGCCATCAGCCAGGCCAAGTACTTCAACCAGAGCGTGGAACTGACCGGCCTGGCCCTGACCAAGCTGGACGGCACCGCCAAGGGTGGGGTGATCTTCGCCCTGGCCAAGCAGTTCAACATTCCGATCCGCTTCATTGGTGTGGGCGAGGGTATCGATGACCTGCGCACCTTCGAGGCTGAACCTTTCGTCAAGGCACTGTTTGCCGAGCGGGAACCTGCATGATCCGATTCGAACAGGTCGCCAAACGCTACCCCAACGGCCACGTCGGCCTGCATGAGCTGAGCTTCCGGGCGCGGCGTGGCGAGTTCCTGTTCGTCACCGGCCACTCCGGCGCCGGCAAGAGCACCTTGTTGCGCCTGTTGTTGGCCATGGAACGCCCGACCAGCGGCAAGCTGCTGCTGGCGGGGCAGGACCTGGGGCAGATCAGCAACGCGCAGATCCCGTTCCTGCGCCGGCAGATCGGCGTGGTGTTCCAGAACCACCAGTTGCTGTTCGACCGCACCGTGTTCAACAACATCGCCTTGCCGCTGCAGATCCTCGGGCTGTCCAAGGCCGAAATCGCCAAGCGCGTCGACTCGGCGCTGGAGCGCGTGTCGTTGAGCGACAAGGGCGAGCTGTTCCCGGCCGACCTGTCCACCGGCCAGCAACAACGCGTCGGTATCGCCCGGGCGATCGTCCACCAGCCGGCATTGCTGCTGGCGGACGAGCCCACCGGTAACCTCGACCCGCGCCTGGCCGCCGAGATCATGGGCGTGTTCGAAGACATCAACCGCCTGGGCACCACCGTATTGATCGCCAGCCACGACCTGGCGCTGATCGCGCGCATGCGCCACCGCATGCTGACGCTGCAACGCGGCCGCTTGATCGGCGATGGGGAGGCCGGGCAATGAGCACCACACGTACACCAAAGGTTTCCGAGCGGGTCGCACCCAAGCCAGCCGACCCACAACCTGCAAAGAAAAAGCGCGGTGACCACGACGACGATGGTCCGGACTTCAGCACCTTGCTGCACGCCTGGCTGGAAAGCCACCGTGCCAGCCTGGCCGACAGCCTGCGCCGCCTGGCCAAGCAGCCGATCGGCAGCTTCTTCACCTGCCTGGTGATGGCCGTGGCGTTGAGCATGCCCATGGGCCTGTCGCTGCTGCTCAAGAACGTCGAGAAGCTCGGCGGTTCGTGGCAGCGCGCGGCGCAGATTTCGCTGTACCTCAAGCTCGACGCCAGCAGTCGCGATGGCGAAGCATTGCGTGACGAGATCAAGGGCATGCCGGGCGTTGCCGAGGCCCAGTACGTCAGCCGCGAGCAGGCGCTGGAAGAGTTCCAGCAGCAGTCTGGCCTGGGCGAGGCCCTGCGCGAGTTGCCGGACAACCCGCTGCCCGGCGTGGTGGTCGTGACCCCGAGCGAAGTCGACAAACCGGCCCTGGAAGCGCTGCGCCAGCGCCTGGCAGAGCTGCCACGGGTGGAAGCGGCACAGCTGGACCTGGTCTGGGTCGAGCGCCTGGCGGCGATCCTCAAGCTGGGTGATCGCTTTGTCTTCGGCCTCGCGGTGATGCTTATTTCCGCCTTGCTGTTAGTAATCGGTAACACAATTCGTCTACATATCGAGAACCGCCGTGTCGAGATCGAAGTGATCAAGCTGGTGGGCGGCACCGACAGCTACGTGCGTCGGCCTTTCCTCTACATGGGGGCGCTGTATGGCCTCGGTGCCGGGGTGCTGGCCTGGGGGATCCTGGCGTTCGGCCTGAACTGGCTCAACGACGCGGTCGTCGGGCTTTCCGGCCTGTATGGCAGCGATTTCGCCCTGGGCGGGGTGCCGGCTGCCGATGGTCTTTCCCTCTTGATCGGCGCGGTGCTGTTGGGGTATATCGGTGCATGGATCGCGGTGGCTCGGCATCTGAACGAGCTGGCACCACGATAATGTTTCATCGCCAGCATTGACTTTTTTTCATCCAGGAACTTGTCTCGCGGTTCCGGGTCTATGCTGGCAGTGCCCACAAGGCACGAGTCTGTAAGTCGGAGGTACTTGAATGACCACATCGTTGCAACCTGCCTATGCCCTGGTGCCCGGTGCAAACCTGGAAGCCTACGTGCACACGGTCAACAGCATCCCGCTGCTGACGGTCGAGCAGGAGCGTGATCTGGGCGAGCGTCTCTATTACGAACAGGATGTCGAGGCCGCCCGGCAAATGGTGATGGCCCACCTGCGTTTCGTCGTCCATATCGCCCGTAGCTATGCTGGCTATGGTCTGGCCCAGGCCGACCTGATCCAGGAAGGCAACGTCGGCCTGATGAAGGCGGTAAAACGGTTCAACCCGGAAATGGGCGTACGTCTGGTGTCCTTCGCGGTGCACTGGATCAAGGCCGAGATCCACGAGTTCATCTTGCGCAACTGGCGCATCGTCAAGGTGGCTACCACCAAGGCCCAGCGCAAACTGTTCTTCAACCTGCGCAGCCAGAAAAAACGCCTGGCCTGGCTGAACAATGACGAAGTGCATCGCGTGGCTGAAAGCCTGGGCGTAGAGCCCCGCGAAGTGCGTGAAATGGAAAGCCGCCTGAGTGGCCAGGACATGGCCTTCGACCCGGCAGCCGAAGCCGATGACGACAGCGCCTTCCAGTCGCCCGCGCATTACCTGGAAGACCACCGCTACGACCCGGCTGTGCAGCTGGAGGACGCTGACTGGAGCGACAACTCCACCAGCAACCTGCATGAAGCCCTGCAAGGCCTGGACGATCGCAGCCGCGACATTCTCTACCAGCGCTGGCTGGCTGAAGAGAAGGCCACGCTGCATGAGCTGGCGGACAAGTACAGCGTTTCGGCCGAGCGTATTCGCCAGCTGGAGAAGAACGCAATGAACAAGGTCAAGGCACTGATCGCCATCTGATCGGCGCCCTGGCTGAATAAAAAAACCGCTGCTCTCGCAAGAGGCAGCGGTTTTTTATTGGGCATGGCGCTGCGCGCATCCAGCTGGAGCGCAGGCCCCTGTGGGAGCGGCTTTAGCCGCGAACGCCAGCGAAGCTGGCGCCGTCCACCGCGTTGCCTCTTTCGCGGCTGAAGCCGCTCCCACAGGTTACTTGATGCCCTTGCGAGCGCAGCTTAGAGCCTGCGCGAAGGATCCAGCTGCATCAGGTAGCTCGGCCCACCCAACTGGCTCATTTGCCGGCGAATCCACCCCGCGCGGCTGGCCACATAGGTACTTGGCCGGCTGGCGCTCCATTTGATCGGGCTTGGCAGCACGGCAGCGAGCTGTGCGGCCTGTTGTCGCGTCAGGCGGCTGGCATCCACGCCAAAGTGATAGCGTGCCGCCGCCTGGGCGCCGAACACGCCCTTGCCCCACTCGGCGCTGTTCAGATACACCTCGAGAATCCGTTCCTTCGACCAGAACAGCTCGATCAGCGCAGTGAACCAGGCCTCCAGGCCCTTGCGCAGCCAACTACGGCCGGACCACAGGAACATGTTCTTGGCCACCTGCTGGGTCAGGGTGCTGGCGCCACGGACCTTGCCGCCCCGTTCGTTGTAGGCCAGCGCCGCCTGGATGGCCGGGATGTCGAACCCCCAATGGTTGGCGAACTTCTGGTCTTCACCGGCGATGACCGCCACCTTGAGCTCGTCCGAGATCTCTTCCCAGGGTGTCCAGTCGCGCTGCAGGTCGATGGGCTCGCCACTGAACCATGACTCCACCTTGCGCTCGACCATCAGCGCCGTGCCGGGCGGCGGTACCCAGCGCAGTACCAGCACCACGGCAATGCTTGCGACAGCGAACCAGAGCAGGCCGCGGGTGAAGTGGCGCAGGAAGGATGACAGCATGGTGATGGCTTGGCCGGACCGTTGGAACGGGCCATTATACAGACCCCTTTCGAGGAGTCGTCCCATGCTTCGCAGCTTCCTGATGCTCGCCGCCTTCTTCGGGTTCACCGGTGTCGCGCTCGGCGCCTTTGCCGCCCATGGCCTGAAGAACCGCCTCAGTGCCGATTACCTGGCAGTCTTCCACACCGGTGTTACCTACCAGTTGGTGCATGCCCTGGCGATCCTCGCCGTGGCCGTGCTCTCGGTGCACCTGCCCGGGCGCCTGGTAGGCTGGGCCGGCGGTTTGTTCGCCCTGGGTATCGTGCTGTTTTCCGGCAGCCTCTACGTGCTCACGCTGACGGGCCTGGGCAAGCTCGGCATGATCACCCCGCTGGGTGGCCTGTGCTTCTTGGCCGGCTGGTTGTGCCTGGGCCTGGCCGCCTGGCGCCTGGGCTGACCGAGTGGTCCACAATCGCGACTAATGGCGCGCGCCACCCTTGGGTTGCAAGGCTGATCGGGGCTAGAATGCCTGCCCCAACGAACAATGGTGGCCGTGCGCATGCGCATTCAACTGAACGGTGAACCTTACGAACTGCCCGCGAGCGAGAGCGTCGCGGCCCTGCTCGGCCGGCTCGAGCTGGCTGGCCGCCGGGTGGCGGTGGAACTGAACCTGGACATCGTGCCGCGCAGTCAGCACGAGAGCACGCTGCTGAGCGAGGGCGACCAGGTTGAAGTGGTCCACGCCATCGGCGGTGGTTGAGCAAGCCCGGCGTTTCACCCGTAAGCCCCGTAACCTTTCCTGAGGAACATCGATGAGCAACGTTCGCAGCGACAAGCCCTTCATCCTGGCCGGGCGCACTTTCCAGTCGCGCCTGCTGGTCGGTACCGGCAAGTACCGTGACATGGAAGAAACCCGCCTGGCCACCGAGGCCTCGGGTGCCGAAATTGTCACAGTCGCCGTGCGCCGCACCAACCTGGGTCAGAATGCGGGCGAGCCGAACCTGCTCGACGTGCTGTCGCCGGACAAGTACACCATCCTGCCGAACACCGCTGGCTGCTTCGATGCGGTGGAAGCCGTGCGCACCTGCCGCCTGGCCCGTGAGCTGCTCGATGGTCGCAAGTCCCATGAGTCCCGCACGCTGGTCAAGCTGGAAGTGCTGGCTGACCAGAAAACCTTGTTCCCCAACGTCATTGAAACCCTCAAGGCCGCCGAAGTGCTGGTCAAGGAAGGTTTCGACGTGATGGTCTACACCAGCGACGATCCGATCATCGCCCGTCAGCTGGCCGAAGCCGGGTGCATCGCGGTGATGCCCCTGGCCGGCCTGATCGGTACGGGCCTTGGCATCTGCAACCCGTACAACCTGCAGATCATCCTCGAGGAATCCAAGGTGCCGGTGCTGGTCGATGCCGGCGTGGGTACCGCCTCCGACGCTACCATCGCCATGGAGATGGGTTGCGAGGCGGTACTGATGAACTCGGCCATCGCCCACGCGCAACAGCCGGTGCTGATGGCCGAAGCCATGAAGCACGGCATCCTGGCCGGGCGCATGGCCTACCTGGCCGGGCGCATGCCCAAGAAACTCTACGCCAGCGCCTCTTCGCCGCTGGATGGTCTGATCAAGTAAGAGCCCCAGATGACTGAATCGCAAGAAACGCCGATCACCGCCGACGGCGAAGATCGTCCGCACCGTCGCATCAAGAGCTTCGTGATGCGCGCCGGGCGCATGACCGAAGGCCAGCAACGTGGCCTGGAGCAGGGCGGCCCGCTGTTCGTCCTGCCGCTGGCTGACAGCCCGGTGGACTACGACCAGGTGTTCGGCCGTTCGGCGCCGCGCACCCTGGAGATCGGCTTTGGCATGGGCCATTCGCTGCTGGAGATGGCCGCCGCCTCGCCCGAGCTGGACTTTATCGGCGTCGAAGTGCACCGCCCAGGTGTCGGCGCTTTGCTGAACGGCGTGCTCACCCAAGGCCTGAAGAACCTGCGGGTGTACGACTGCGACGCCATCGAAGTGCTCAACCGCTGCGTGGCCGACAACAGCCTCGACCGCTTGATGCTGTTCTTCCCCGACCCGTGGCACAAGGCGCGTCACCACAAGCGCCGGATCGTCCAGCTGGAGTTCGCCGAGCTGGTGCGTCGCAAGTTGAAGCCCGGTGGTGTGTTCCACATGGCGACCGACTGGGAGCCCTATGCCGAATACATGCTGGAAGTGATGAGCGCAGCACCGGGCTATCGCAACCAGGCGGCTGATGGCGCCTACGTGCCACGCCCTGAAGAGCGCCCGATCACCAAGTTCGAGCGTCGTGGTGAGCGCCTTGGGCACGGTGTGTGGGACCTGAAGTTCGAAAAACTGGCTTGACCCTCTCCCTGCCAGAGGCGCCGGTGCGCCTCTGGCCCCTCATCACATCGCGTAAAGGATTGCGCCTTGAAGCCTCGGGTTCTGTTACCGCTGATAGGCCTGGTCGTTGCCGTCTGCCTTGTGCTCGTCGCGTTACTGCGTGAACCTCTTTCGCCCTCTGAGCAACACCTCGAGCGTGCCGTGGCCTTGGTACAACAGGCCAACGTGAATTTGCAGGCGCTTGCCGAAATCGAGGCCGGCGGCGAAGCCATCAGTACTGAACAGTTGATGCCGATGAGCGAATTGATGGATGAAGCGCGCGCGCACATCGAGCTGGCAGCGCAGGCGGGCAACACCTTGGCGCTGTTCTGGCAGTCCAACATGCAAACCTCTGCGGACCGGCGCGACATGGCACGCAGGCAGGCCTCCTGTGCGCGTTTGCATCAGGCTGTAGAGCAAGGGTTTCTGGCGGCAGCGGTCGCCTATTACTACCGTTGCGCGTCAGCCTCCGACAGCTTCGACTTCATGGGCGCAGAGCAAGTCGCCTTGCTTGAGGTGTTGAAAGCGGCGTTGCATCGGGATGATCCGCACCAGTCGCTCTATCCGCAGCTTTTGCGTGAGGTGCATTGTTTCAGGCCGGCTACCGACATTGCTTCGGCCCTGCCCTCGGTGTCACTTACAGTGGGCGAGATGCTGGAGAAGTCCAGACAAGTGTTTTCATACGACCAGTTCAAAGCCGAGGCGCTTTATTTGTTGGCCACTCATCCCGCCATCTGGCAGCAGACACCAATGGCCGAGCGGCTGGCGATGTTACGCGAGGCTGAGTCTTTGGGGTGCGGGCGTGCATCCGGCTGGAGGCAAAGGCTAGAAGCGAATGCGGCGCAGACACCAAAAGGGCGCTGAGCATGATGGGGGGCGCGCAGTGCTGGCGTTGCCAAGTGTTGGGGGCAAGCGAAAGACGAAAAAACCGCCTTACGAAAGGCGGTTTTTTTATGCGGGCTTCGGGTTACGAATCCTTGGCCTGCGTACTTCACTGGAGACAACCACAGCTGGATCTTAGGTTTGCCGGCAAAACGCGTCAATCAAGGAAATATCCGGCATTAGGTGTGACAACGCTGGAAACAGCTCTTGGCGATCGGCTCACGTAAGCTCGCTGGGCTCCCATGTGATTCATCCAGTGGCGGGCCGGGAACACCAACGGTTTCTCGGCCCCTTCGACGCGGCCTACGACCCGCGCCGGTGATGTTATCGAAGGGCCATCAACCTGGCCACTTCACTGGAGGCAACCACAGGGTCTCTGAAGGTGTCGAAGTGCCGGTTAGATACTGGAAGATTGGCCTGGCCAGTACGGAGGCCAAGGCATATGAAGCATCTGCTGAAAATGCTGAGCCACGCCTGGAAGTTCGCCCGGCTCTTGATCCTGTTCAAGACCGCAAGGGACTTCCTGCGTGATCACTTCGATGATGCCCGCTGAGGGCTAGTGGAGTGAGGGGCCGCCCTGGTTCGCCAGGGTGGTTTTTGGCCGCCGCTCACCCCCGCCGCTCAGCCACCACGGCAACCAACATCAGCAGCCAGCCCACCAGGCATGCTTCGAAGCCTGGTTAACTGCAGGCGAAAAAAAACCGCCTTGCGAAGGGCGGTTTTTTTATGCGGGCTTCGGGTTACGAATCCTTGGCCTGCGTACTTCGGTTTCACTGGAGATAGCCCACAAACGAAATACTAGGGCTGCCTGAAAATGGCGTCAATCGCAGAAATATCCAGCAGTATGTGTGACTGAATGGTTAACAGCGTTCAAGCCTTGGCTGACGTAAGATCACCCCGCTCTGATGTGAATTTTTCCAGTGGCGGGCCGGGAAACGGATTTTTAGTTGTCTCGGCCCCTTCGACGCGGCCTGCGAACCGTGCCGGTGTATTTTTCGAAGGGCCATCCACCTGGCCACTTCACTGGAGATAGCTCACATGATCTCTGAAGGTGTCGAAGTGCCGGTTAGATACTGGAAGATTGGCCTGGCCAGTACGGAGGCCAAGGCATATGAAGCATCTGCTGAAAATGCTGAGCCACGCCTGGAAGCTCGTCCGGCTCTTGATCCTGTTCAAGACCGCGAGAGACTTCCTGCGTGATCACTTCGATGATGCCCGCTAAGGGCTAGTGGAGTGAGGGGCTGCCCTGGTTCGCCAGGGTGGCTTTTAGCCGCCGCTCACCCCCGCCGGTCAGCCACCACCCCAATCAACACCAGCACCACCAGCAACACCGGTGCCAGCGCATAGTTGTTGAACTGCCCCAACCCCTTGACGATCCACGGTGTGGCATAGATCAGCGCCGCGCCGCTGCCGATCATCACCAGCAGCGCCATGAACGGCACGCGCAGGGCGCCGGCCAGGCCGCCCAGGCGCCCCTCGACCCAGCCCTTGATATCGGTGCCGAACAGCACCAGCAGGCAGCCCACCAGGGCCAGCGAGATCTCCGACAGGTTGCTGCGGCTCCAGCGGGAGACGGTCGAGAGCAGGTCAAGTACCAGGTCCATGGGTCATCCTTAATTCAAGAAGTACTGCAGCAGGTCATTGAGGAACAGCTGGCCGCGCGGCGTAGCCGCCAGTCGATCCGCTTCGACCTGCAAAAGGCCCTTTTGTTCGGCGGCGCGGCGGGCTTGCGCGAGTTGCGCCAGGGGCAGCCCCGTGCGTTGCGTGAACAGCTCGGCTTCCACGCCCTGGGTCAGGCGCAGCGCGTTCATCAGGAACTCGAAGGGCAGTTCATCGACCGGCAGCAGCTTCTCGCCTGCCTTGAAGGGCTTGGCCGGGTTCAGGTAGTCCTTGGGCAGGCGGGTCTTCCAGGTGCGCAGGATGCGCCCGTCGGGGAACGACAGCTTGCCGTGGGCACCGGCACCGATGCCGATGAAGTCGCCAAAGCGCCAGTAATTGAGGTTGTGCCGAGCGGCGCGCCCTGGCTGGGCGTAGGCCGACACTTCGTATTGCTGGTAGCCGTGATCGGCCATCAGCGCCTGGCCGGCTTCCTGGATATCCCAGAGGATGTCGTCCTCGGGCAGCTCGGGCGGCTGGTTCCAGAACACGGTGTTGGGCTCGACCGTCAGCTGATACCAGGACAGGTGCGTCGGCGCCAGTTCGATGGCCTGGCGCAGGTCGCCAAGCGCGTCGTCCAGCGACTGGTCCGGCAGGCCGTGCATCAGGTCCATGTTGAAGTTGTCGAAGCCGGCCGCGCGGGCCATGTCGGCGGCGCGCACCGCTTCAGCGCCGTTGTGGATGCGCCCGAGCTTCTCAAGCTTGGCTGGCTGGAAACTCTGCACGCCGATGGACAGCCGGTTGATGCCGGTCTGCCGATAGGCCTTGAACTTTTCCTGCTCGAACGTGCCCGGGTTGGCTTCGAGGGTGATCTCGATGTCGGCGGCAAACGGGATGCGCTGCTCGACACCCCGCAACAGGCGGCCAAGCGCAGCCGCGCTGAACAGGCTGGGGGTCCCGCCGCCGAAGAAGATCGTGCTGATCGGCCGGCCCTGAACGGCATGCATGTCCTGGTCGAGGTCGGCCAGCAAGGCATCGATATATTCGTCTTCGGGCAATGTGGGCCCGGCCTGGTGCGAGTTGAAGTCGCAATAAGGGCATTTGCGCACGCACCAGGGGATGTGGATGTACAGCGACAGCGGCGGGAGTTCGGAGAGGATCAGGCCCGCCGGCCGTACCAACAGCTTTTCGCTCATGCCAGGCCCAGACGCTGACGCAGCAAGGCCATGGCGCGGGCGCGGTGGCTGAGCTGGTTCTTGTCGACGGGCGCCAGGTCGGCGCTGGAGCACTTGCGCTCCGGGACCCAGAACAGCGGGTCGTAGCCGAAACCATGCTCACCGCTGGCCTCGAACAGGATGCTGCCATGCCACAGGCCTTCGCAGAGGATCGGCAGCGGGTCGTCGGCATGGCGCACCAGCGCCAGTACGCAGACGAACTGCGCGCCACGCTGTTCCTTGGGCACATCCTTCAGCGCTTCAAGCAGCTTGGCGTTGTTGGCCGCGTCGCCCTTGCCGTCGGCGTAGCGTGCCGAATAGATGCCCGGCGCGCCGCCGAGGAAGTCCACCGCCAGGCCCGAGTCGTCGGCCAGGGCCGGCAGGCCGGAAATGCGTGCGGCGTTGCGCGCCTTGAGGATGGCGTTCTCGACGAACGACAGGCCGGTTTCTTCCGGCTCTACCTGGCTGAACTCACCGATCGAGCGCAGATGCACGGAGTCGCCGAGCATGGCCTGCAGTTCCTTGAGCTTGCCGGCGTTATGGCTGGCCAATACGAGTTGCTGGAAATTCATCATTCGCCTGGGAACACTTCCTGGTTGAAGCTGAGTTGATTGCTGACGCCACCGGTTTCGACATTCAGGTCGAAGGTCAGGGTTTCAGCCTGGTCGATCTTGAACTGGGCGATGTAGTACACCGCGCCCTGGTCGGTGATTTGCTTGAACGACAGCGGGCTGCTGCGCCCGGTCAGGTCCTTGACCGTGCCGCTGACCACCGAGGTGGCCGCCTTGCCGCCCTTGAGCACGGCGATATTGAGCACGCCCTGGTTCTTGCTGCGGGTAAGGCCGGTGGCGGCGGCGATGTCCGGCTGCAGCATGCTCGAGGTGAAGGCGCTGTAATGGACCGTCACGTCGCCGAACACTTCCTTGCGATCGGGCTTGGCGGCATCGGCAGCCAGCACCGGCAGGGCCAGGCACAGGCTGATCAGAAACAGTGCTAGTCGACGCATGATCCCATTCCTCCGTTCGCGAGCGTCAGACGGCGAGCTGGTGCTCCTGCAGGCCCGGGCTGCTGACGCGATAAATACCGATTTCACCTAGAAGATTAGGCCAAAGCCGGCCGCCCAACCCATTACGGTGCAAGTGGTCGACGGCCAGGCGGTCGAGCACCTTGGCGTGGCGTTCGTGGCACAGGTTCTCGAAGTCTTCGAACGTGCAGAAGTGAATGTTCGGCGTGTTGTACCAGGTGTATGGCATGAAGTCCGACACCGGCATGCGGCCTTTGGTCGCCAGGTACCAACGGCAGCGCCAGTGGCCGAAGTTGGGGAACGTAATGATGCACTGGCGGCCCACCCGCAGCATTTCGTCGAGAATCCGGTCGGGGTACTCCACGGCCTGCAGGGCCTGGGTCATGACCACCACGTCGAAGCTGTTGCTGGCGAAGTTGCCCAGGCCTTTGTCCAGGTCCTGCTCGATCACGTTGACGCCCTTGGCCACGCACTCGGCGATGTTGTCGGCGTCGATCTCCAGGCCGTAGCCGGTTACGTTCTTGTGCTCGCGCAGCGAAGCCAGCAGCTCGCCGTTGCCGCAGCCCAGGTCGAGTACCCGGCTGCCGGCGGGGATCCAGTCTTGGATGATTTCCAGGTCGGCTCTCATGGGGTCCTCACAGGGCGATGCGGTTCATGTAGTTGGCGAAACCCTGCATGTAGCGAGGCGTGGGGATCAGGAAGGCGTCGTGGCCGTAGGGCGAGTCGATATCCAGATAGCAGACGTTCTTGCGTGCGGCCATGAGGGCATCGACGATCTCCCGCGAACGGGCCGGCGAGAAGCGCCAGTCGGTAGTGAACGACATGATGCAGAAATCAGCCGTGACATGCGCCAGGGTCGCCGCCAGGTCGCCGTCGTGGGCCGCCGCCGGGTCGTAGTAGTCCAGCGCCTTGGTCATCAGCAGGTAGGTGTTGGCGTCGAAACGCCCGGAGAACTCCTCGCCCTGATAGCGCAGGTAGCTCTCGACCTGGAATTCGACGCTGTGGAAGTCGTAGTTGAGCTTGTCGCTCTTGAGCTCGCGGCCGAATTTCTCGCCCATCGAGTCGTCGGACAGGTAGGTGATATGGCCGACCATCCGCGCCAGCATCAGGCCGCGCTTGGGGATCACGCCCTGGTCCTGGAACGAACCGCCGTGGAATTCGGGGTCGGTGAGGATGGCCTGGCGCGCCACTTCGTTGAAGGCGATGTTCTGCGCCGACAGCTTGGGTGCCGAAGCGATGTCCACGCAATGGCGTACCCGGTCCGGGTAGGTGATGGTCCACTGCAGCGCCTGCATGCCGCCGAGGCTGCCGCCGACGATGGCGGCCCAGGTGTGGATGCCGAGGCGATCGGCCAGGCGCGCCTGGCTGTGCACCCAGTCTTCCACCGTCAGCACCGGGAAATCGGCGCCGTAGGGCTTGCCGGTGGCCGGGTTGAGGCTACTGGGGCCGGTGCTGCCGTTGCAACCGCCGAGGTTGTTCAGGCTGACCACGAAGAAGCGGTTGGTGTCGATCGGCTTGCCGGGGCCGATGCAGCTGTCCCACCAGCCCGGCTTGCGGTCGGTGGCGGCGTGGTAGCCGGCAGCATGGTGGTGGCCGGACAACGCGTGGCAGATGAGCACGGCGTTGCTGGCGTTGCTGTTGAGCTCGCCATAGGTTTCGTAGATGAGTTCGTACGAGGCCAGGGCGCGGCCACAGGCCAGGGCCAACGGTTCATCGAACCGGGCGATCTGCGGTGTTACCAGACCGACGGAATCTTCGGGAAAGACAGTGGACATCGACCCTGCTCACGCTTGACGGAGGCGTAAGTCTAAAGAGCGCTACCCCCAGCGGCAAGCAATGGCTTGCCGCAGGAGATATCGTGGGTCAGATCATCCGCCACAGCTCTTGTGGCATGCCGGCATAGGCCGCCAGCTGGGGCATGAGGAACGACTGGATCACCTGGATGGCGATGAAGGCGAAGATCGGCGAAATGTCCATGCCGCCCAGGTTCGGCACCAGGCGACGGAACGGCGCCAGCACCGGCTCGCTGATCTGGTAGGCCAGCTCGGCAGCAGGGTTGTGGCTGTTGGGCGCGACCCACGAGACGATCACCATGACGATCATCGCCACCCAGAAAATCTTCAGGAACAGCGAGGTGATGCCGATGATCGCCCACATCAGCAGGTGCAGGACGTCGCCGAAGGTACCGTAGGTGACCATCAGCACGAAGGCCATCAGCAGCGCCTGGATCAGCACCGACAGCAGCAGCGACGAGGTATCCAGGCCGGCAATGCTCGGGACTACCCGGCGCAGCGGCTTGAGCAGCGGCTGGGTGGCGCGCACGGCGAACTGGCTGAGCGGGTTGTAGAAGTCGGCCTTGACCAGTTGCAGCACGAAGCGCAGCAGGACGATCGCCAGGTACAGGCTGACCAGGGTTTGCACCACGAAGATCGCGGCGCCGGACAGTGCATTCATTGAAAAAGGCTCCTTATTTGCCCAGTTGTTCGGCCAGTTCCGCGGAGCGCTTGGCCGCGGCTTCCAGTGCCTGCTCGACGATGGCCTCGAAGCCATTGGCCTGGAACGACTTGATTGCCGCTTCCGTGGTGCCGGCGGGCGAGGTGACCCGGCGGCGCAGCTCGGCGGCATCGACGTCACTGGCCACGGCCATGCGTGCGGCGCCCAGGGCGGTTTGCAGGGTCAGTTGCGAAGCGGTTTCACGCGGCAGGCCGAGCTTTTCGCCAGCGGCGGTCATGGCTTCGATCAGCAGGAAGAAGTACGCCGGGCCGCTGCCGGAAACAGCAGTGACGGCATCCAGTTGCTGTTCCTGGTCCAGCCACAGGGCGGTGCCGACGGCGGACAGCAACTGTTCGGCCTGCTCGCGCTGTTCGGCCGACACTTGCTGGGTGGCGTACAGGCCACTGACGCCCTGGCGCAGCAGTGCCGGGGTGTTGGGCATGCAGCGCACCACCGGGATCGCGCCCAGCCAGGCCTGCAGGCTGGCACAGGTGATGCCGGCGGCGATGGAGACGATCAACTGGCCAGGCTTGAGGTTCGGCTTCAGGGTTTCGCAGACGGCTTTCATCACCTGCGGCTTGACCGCCAGGACGATCACATCCACGCCGTCGATGGCCTGGGCGTTGTCGGCGAATGCTTCGATGCCGTGCTCGGCCTGGATGCGCGCGCGGGTGTCTGCACCCGGGTCGCTGGCGCGGATCTGCGAGGCGTCCAGGCCCTGGGCGCGCAGGCCGCCGATCAGGCTGGCGGCCATGTTGCCGGCGCCGATAAAGGCAATACGAGTCTTGCTCATGTCAGGTCCTTGAGGGAAAGAGTGAGTTTAAGCATGGATTCAGGGCTGGCCGTAGTCGCGTGCACCGAACAGGGCGGTGCCGATGCGGACCCAGGTCGCACCTTGGGCGATTGCGGCCTCAAGGTCATGGCTCATGCCCATCGACAGGGTGTCCAGGCCCAGGCCGAGTTGCGCTTGCAACTGGCGCAGGGTGGCAAAGGCGGCCTCTTGTTCGGCACGGTCTTCGGTCGGCTCCGGGATCGCCATCAGCCCGCGCAGGCGCAGGCCGGGGAGGGCGCTGACGGCCTGGGCCAGCGCCGGCAGGTCGGCGGGCGCGCAGCCGGACTTGCTGTCTTCACCGCTGACGTTCACCTGCAGGCAGATGTTCAGCGGCGGCAGATGGCCCGGGCGTTGCTCGGACAGGCGTTGGGCGATCTTCAGGCGGTCCACGGAATGTACCCAGTCGAAGTGCTCGGCGATGGCTTTGGTCTTGTTCGACTGAATGGGGCCGATGAAGTGCCAGATCAAGGGCAGGTCGGAAAGCGCCTGTTGTTTTGTCAGGGCTTCCTGAAGGTAGTTTTCGCCCACATCGCGCAGCCCGGCCGCAAAGGCCTCGCGAACGGCGCTGGCGGGCTTGGTCTTGCTGACCGCCAGCAACTGGACGCTGGCCGGGTCGCGCCCGGCGGCCTTGGCCGCGCTGTCGATACGGCTGGCAATGGCGGAAATGTTGTCTGCTAGGGTGGACATGGATCGTCGCCGGCGGCTGTGAGGTCTGCGGCATTCTACCTGCTTGATGGCCGTTGGGGAGTCTCATGGATGTGACCGACCTGCTGGCCCGGGCTGTGGCTGCGGGCGCCAGTGACCTGCACCTGGCCGCGGGCGAGCCACCGCTGTTGCGCCTGGATGGCGCGTTGCAACGCATGGCGCTGCCGGTGCTGACGTGCACGGCGCTGGAACAGGGAATGGCCGGCCTGCTCGATGAAGGGCTGCGGCGGCAGTGGCTGTGCGGTGATGAACTGGACCTGGCGCTGAGCCTGCCCGGCGTGGGGCGCCTGCGCTTGAACCTGTTCCGTCAGCGCAATGGCTTGGGCGCAAGCGTGCGGCTGATCCCGGCGCGGGTCCCCAGCCTCGACGAACTTGACCTGAACGATGTGTATCAAGCCGTTGCGCAGTGCCGGGATGGCCTGGTGCTGGTGGGTGGGCCGACGGGCAGCGGCAAGTCCAGCACCCTGGCGGCGCTGCTCGATCAGCTCAATCGCGAACGCGCGCTGCAGGTCATCACCCTTGAAGACCCCATCGAATTCATTCACAGCGGCCAGGGTTGCCTGGTCAATCAGCGGGAGATCGGTGTGCACAGCCGCGACTTCGCCCAAGGGCTGCGCAGTGCCTTGCGTCAGGACCCGGATGTGATCATGGTCGGTGAATTACGTGATCTGGAAAGTATCCGCCTGGCGTTGCGCGCAGCGGAAACCGGGCATCTGGTGCTGGCAACGGTGCACACCCGCTCGGCGGTGAACAGCATCGACCGGCTGGTGGAGGTGTTCGCGGCCGAGGAGAAGCCGCTGGTGCGCATGATGCTTGCCGAGTCGCTGCGCCTGGTGGTGGCTCAGGTGCTGCTAAGGCGGAAGGGGGGCGGCAGGGTGGCTGCAAGGGAGGTGTTGGTGGCTACACCAGCGGTGCGCAACTTGATTCGCGAGGGGCGTATGGCGCAGGTGCAGTCGTTGATGCAGGCGGGGGCGGCCTTGGGGATGCGCACGATGGAGGGGGCGTTGCAGGCGCTCAAGCACAAAGGGCTGGTCGACTAGCGCTGTTGCCTGCTCGAGCGAAATCGCGGGGGTAGTGCATTCCCCAGGATTGCACAGTACCTGTGGGAGCGGGTTTACCCGCGAAGATGGCACCTCGGCGCCTGGCACGGGCTCTGCCCGTGTTCGCGGGTGAACCCGCTCCCACAGGCAGAGTGCAACTGTTTGAATGGCGAGCAAGACAGTTACTCCCACGCCAGCTTTGCTGCTGGTCGTGGGGGCGGCGGCGCGCCGATGCGGCTTGCCCCGCGATTGACGGCTTAGCGCTTGGCCAGGGCCAGCGCCTGCTGGTCCTTGGGCAAAACGCGCTTGGCCACGACGTAATGCTTCTGCCAGTAAGGTTTCTCCAGGCTGTCGATGCTCACCCGTTTGCCGGTGCGCGGCGCGTGGATGAAGCGGTCGTTACCCAGGTAGATGGCCACATGATTGACCCGGCGGCTCTTGATGTTGAAGAAAATCAGGTCGCCCGGCTTGAGGTCACTCTTGGCCACCTTCACACCCTGGCCCTGGGCCATGGCATTGGAGGTGCGCGGCAGGTCGACATCAGCCACGTCGTTGAAGGCGTACTTGACCAGGCCGCTGCAGTCGAAACCCTTCTTCGGGCTGCTGCCGCCCCAGCGGTACGGCGTGCCGAGCACGTTCACGGCGCGGCTGAGCACTTCGCTGCTCTGCTTGGGCGACATGGCCACGGCCTGCAGCGCCTGGCGCTGGGTGGCGTTGCTCGGGCGGGCACTGAGGGTGGCCTTGCGGTACTGCACAGGTGCGCGTTTCACCGAGCTGTCGGCATTGCTCGTGTAACCGGTGAAACCGCTTGGAAGACGTTGCTCACGATTGGTGGCGTGGGCGGCCAGGGGTAATAAAAGGCAGAGGGTCAGCCATGTCTTGATGAAAGGCGGCATAGTTGATGCTCTTATAAGGTGTTGGCGCGCAACTTTATAACAGCTTTTTGATCAAATTCTGATCCGTTGGTCGATTGGCCACGTACCATATGTCGGGTCAACACGGAAAAGTCACATTTTCCGTTAGAAAATTTTCGGCTAACCCACGAGGGCTTCGAATGAATGGTTATCAACAGAGTGCGCCCGCGCACGACACCCACAGCAAGGTCCTCGGCTACCTGTTGTGGATTTTCGGCTTCACCGGCGCGCACCGTTTCTACTACGGCAAGCCGATTACCGGGACGATCTGGTTCTTCACCCTGGGGCTGCTGGGAATTGGCTGGCTGATCGACCTGTTCCTGATCCCGTCGATGGACCGCGAGGCGGATCTGCGGTTCGAGTCCGGCGGCGTGGACTACAACCTGGCGTGGATCTTCCTGACCTTCCTCGGGGTGTTCGGTGTGCACCGCCTGTATCAGGGCAAGTGGATCAGTGCACTGATCTACCTGTTCACCGGCGGCCTGTTCCTGCTGGGTGTGCTGTACGACTTCTGGACACTCAACAGCCAGGTTTCCCAGGTCAACGCCGAGCGTCGCCGGGTATGAAAAAAGGCCTTGTCGCGGTGAGCGGCAAGGCCTTTTTCATTACTGGCGCCGTTGCTGCAACAGCAGGTTGCTGAAGCCTGCCCCGGCCAGTTGCTTCTGCGCCACGGTGAGCTGTTCGCGGTTGCTGAATGGCCCGACCATCACGCGGTACCAGGTTTCTTCCTTCACCGTCCCCGATTCCACCTTGACCGCCTGGCCCAGCAGGATGATCTGCGCCCGAACCTTGTCGGCATCCGCCTGCTTGCGGAACGAGCCGGCCTGCAGGAAGAACTGAGTGGTCGGTGCCGGCTTGATCACCGGTGGTGCCGGCGGCGGCGTTTGCCCCAGCAGTGCGGCCTGGGCACGGGCGGTGTCGATTTTGGCCGCTTCCGCCGGAGTGACCGGCGTGGTTGGCACGGCCGGCACCGGCGGCGTCTTCTCGGGCACCGCTTCCGGCGGCACGATCACTTCCGACTCCGGCAGCAGGGTGTAGAAGTCGTACTTCGGCTTCACCGGTTGCTGCGGCGTGGGTGTGGTGGTCTTGCTCGCCTCGGCGACCTTCTCCGGCTTCTGCTGTTCGGGCTTGGTGCGCTTGATGTCGCCGCCACCCGGTTCGAGTTTCATCAGGAAGACGATGAAGGCGCCGACCGTCAGGCCGACCGCCAGCCACACCCAGCCTGGGATCGGCTGCTTGGCGGCGGGCTGGTGGCGGCTGGCGCCGCGCTTGGGCGCGGGCTTTTTCTTTGCTGCAGCCAAGTTACATACGCTCCAGGGTTTCCAGGCCGAGCAGCTCCAGGCCCTGCTTGAGGGTGCGGCCGGTCAGGGCTGCCAGGCGCAGACGGCTCTGCTGCTGCTCCGGGGTCTCGGCGCTGAGGATCGGGCAGTTCTCGTAGAAGCTGGAGAACAGGCCGGCGAGGTCGTACAGGTAGCTGCACAGGACGTGCGGGGTACCTTTGTCGGCGACGTTGTTGAGAATTTCGCCGAACTGCGCCAGGCGCGCGGCCAGGTCCTGCTCGTGGGCAGCCTGCAGCACGATCTTGCCGTCCACCTCGTCGAAGCCCTTGCCGAGCTTGCGGAACACGCCGGCCACACGGGTGTAGGCGTACAGCAGGTAGGGCGCGGTGTTGCCCTCGAAGTTGAGCATCAGCTCGAAGTTGAAGCTGTAGTCGCTGGTGCGGTGCTTGGACAGGTCGGCGTATTTCACCGCGCCGATACCTACCACTTCACCGATCTTGCGCAGCTCATCCTCGGCCAGGCCCGGGTTCTTCTCCTTGACCAGCGCATAGGCGCGCTCCTTGGCCTCGTTGAGCAGGTCGATCAGCTTGACGGTGCCGCCATCGCGGGTCTTGAACGGGCGGCCGTCGGCGCCGTTCATGGTGCCGAAGCCCATGTGCTCCATCTGCATCGGGTGGCCGACGAAGCCGGCGCGGCGGGCCACTTCGAACACCTGGTTGAAGTGCAGGGCCTGGCGCTGGTCGACGAAGTACAGGGCGCGATCAGCCTGAAGCTTGTTGCTGCGGTAGCGCACGGCGGCCAGGTCGGTGGTGGCGTACAGGTAGCCGCCGTCGGCCTTCTGCACGATCACCGGCAGCGGGTCGCCCTCGGCGTTCTTGAATTCGTCGAGGAACACGCACTGGGCGCCCTGGTTCTCCACCAGCAGGCCCTTGGCCTTGAGGTCGGCGACCACGTTCGCCAGGTCGTCGTTGTAGGCGCTCTCGCCCATCACGTCGGCCATGGTCAGCTTGACGTTGAGCAGTTCGTAGGTCTTCTGGCAGTGGGACAGCGAGATGTCCTTGAAGCGTGTCCACAGCGCCAGGCACTCGGGGTCGCCGGCCTGCAGCTTGACCACCAGGCCACGGGCGCGGGTGGCGAACTCTTCGGACTCGTCGAAGCGCTTCTTCGCCGCACGGTAGAAGTTCTCCAGGTCCGACAGCTCGTCGCTGGTGATCGGGTTTTCCTGCAGGTAGGCCATCAGCATGCCGAACTGGGTGCCCCAGTCGCCGACGTGGTTCTGGCGGATGACGTTGTCGCCGAGGAACTCCAGCACACGGGCGACGCTGTCGCCGATGATGGTCGAGCGCAGGTGGCCGACGTGCATCTCCTTGGCCAGGTTCGGCGCCGACATGTCGATCACGACTTTCTCGAGCGGGCCGGCCTTGCGCACGCCCAGGTGGTCGTCGGCCAGGGCGGCGTCGAGGCGGTTGGCCAGGGCTTCGGTGTTCTGGAAGAAGTTCAGGAAGCCGGGGCCGGCAATCTCGGCCTTGCTGATGTCGGCGCTGGCCGGCAGGGCTGCAATGATTTTTTCAGCCAGATCGCGCGGCTTCATGCCGGCCGGCTTGGCCAGCATCATGGCGATGTTGCTGGCGAAGTCGCCGTGGGTCTTGTCCCGGGCGTTTTCCACCTGGATCGCCGGCGTCAGCCCTTCAGGCAGCACACCGTCGGCGACGAGTTGGGTGAGGGCTTGCTGGATCAGCTGGCGAATGGTGTCTTTCATGGGGATCTCTTTTCGACCGCAAGCGCGGTGGGGCGCTTCGATGCGCAGGTGGAAAAACTGGGCATTATCCGTTGCCGGGGGCGGGTTGCCAACCTTTGGGCGGTTGCCAGGTGCTTTGGAGCACTGCCCAATCGCTGGCAAGCCAGCTCCCACAGGCACAGCGCAAACCCTGTGGGAGCTGGCTTGCCAGCGATTAGGGCGGTCGAATCAGTAGAGATCGACCGGGTCGACATCCAGCGACCAGCGCACTTGCCGCCCGGACGGCATCTGCTCCAACACTAGCAACCAGGCACTGATCAGTCGATGCAACTGAGCCCGGGCATTGGCCTGGAGCAATAGTTGCGCACGGAATCGTCCCGCCCGTCGCTCCATGGGCGCCGGCACCGGGCCCAGCAGCTCGATGCCATGCAGGCCCTGTTCGGCCAGCACGCGCTCGGCGGCGGCGCAGGCTTCGTCGAGGAAGCCTTCGGCCTGGCCGGGCTTGTGCGCATCGGCGCGTAGCAGGGCCAGGTGGGCAAACGGCGGCAGGCCGGCGGCGCGGCGTTCGCTCAGGGCCTGTTCGGCAAAGGCGAAGTAGCCCTGTTCGGTCAGTTGCACCAGCAACGGATGGTCGGCCAGGTGGGTCTGCACGATGACCTTGCCCGGCTCTTCGGCGCGTCCGGCGCGGCCCGCCACTTGCACGATCAGCTGGGCCATGCGCTCGCTGGCGCGGAAGTCGCCGGAGAACAGCCCGCCGTCGGCATCGAGGATCGCCACCAGGGTCACCCGCGGGAAGTGGTGCCCCTTGGCCAGCATCTGGGTGCCGACCAGGATGCTCGGCTGGCCGCGCTGGATGGTGGTGAACAGGTTATGCATGGCGTCCTTGCGCGAGGTGCTGTCGCGGTCCACGCGCAGGATCGGGTAGTCGGGGAACAGCACCTTCAGGCGTTCTTCGGCACGTTCGGTGCCGGCGCCTACCGGGCGCAGGTCGACGTGGGCGCATTGCGGGCACTGCAGCGGCAGGCGCTCGTCGTAACCGCAGTGGTGGCAGCGCAGCACGGCCGAGCGCTGGTGCACGGTCATGCGCGCGTCGCAGCGCGGGCATTCCGAAAGCCAGCCGCAGTCGTGGCACAGCAGGGTTGGGGCGAAGCCGCGGCGGTTTAGGAACACCAGCACCTGTTGGCCGGCTTCCAGGGTCTGGCGAATCGCTTGCTGCAGTGGGCCGCTGATGCCGCTGTCCAGTGGCAGGCTGCGCACGTCCAGGCGCAGGAAGCGCGGTGCGCGGGCACCGCCGGCGCGCTGGTTCATGCGCAGCAGGCCGTAGCGGCCGCTGTGGGCGTTGTGCAGGCTCTCCAGCGACGGGGTGGCCGAGCCCAGCAGGATCGGGATGTTCTCCTGGTGCGCGCGCACCACCGCCAGGTCGCGGGCGTGGTAGCGCAGGCCTTCCTGCTGTTTATAGGAGCCGTCGTGCTCCTCGTCGATGATGATCAGCCCTGGGTTCTTCATCGGCGTGAACAGCGCCGAACGGGTGCCGATGATGATGTCCGCCTCGCCATCGCGCGCCGCCAGCCAGGCGTCCAGGCGCTCGCGGTCGCCCACGGCCGAGTGCAGCAGGGCGATGCGTGCGTTGAAGCGTTGCTCGAAGCGCTGCAAGGTCTGTGGGCCGAGGTTGATCTCGGGGATCAGGATCAACGCCTGTTTGCCGGCCTCCAGGGTTTCGCGGATCAGTTGCAGGTAGACCTCGGTCTTGCCGCTGCCGGTGACGCCCGCCAGCAGGAACGCGTGGAAGGCGCCGAAGCCTGAGCGCACGGCCTCGAAGGCGGCGCGCTGTTCTTCGTTGAGCGGCAGCTCCGGCTGGGCCAGCCAGTGCTCGTGACGGGCGGCAGGCAGGTGGCGGCGAGTCTCAACCTCGACCAGGTCCTTGGCCAGCAGCAGGTCGAGGCTGTCCTTGTTCAGGCCGAGCTTGCTCAGCAGGCTGTGGGCCACGCCGTGTGGGTGCTGCGAAAGCGTCTTCAGGGCCTCGCGCTGGCGCGGCGCGCGGGCAATGCGTGGGTCTTCCAGGCGCGCCCCGGCGGCGACATGCCAGAAGCGCTCCTGCCGCACTTCGGCCGGCTCGCCCTGGCGCAACAGGGTGGGCAGCGCCCAGTTCAGGGTGTCGCCCAGGCTGTGCTGGTAGTACTGCGCTGTCCACAGGCACAGCTTGAACAGCGCCGGTGGCAGTGGCGAGACCGGGTCGAGCAAGGCACTGGCGGGTTTGAGCTTGTCCGCCGGCACTTCACTTTTGTCGGCCACCTCCACCAGCACGCCGATCATTTCCCGGCGGCCGAACGGCACGCGAATACGCATGCCGGGGGTCAGCGCCTGGCGCGCCATGCTTGCGGTGGCCCGGTAGTCGAACAGGCGACGCAGGGGCGAGGGCAGGGCAAGGCGCAGGATGACGTCGGACACGCGGAAGGTCTCTGGAGGGCGTTTCACAAATCAGGCGAGCCTAGCAGACGACGGTCGGTGCAAGCGACAACTTGCGCTGGCCCCGTGCTCTGGTATTATTCGCCGCCTAATTACGTGCGGTATTCAACAATAGGTGTTGGGTGGCGGCACGCAGCTCGAGGAAGTGACCATGAAAGCAGATATTCATCCGAACTACGAAGTAGTTGCAGTCACCTGCAGCTGCGGCAACAAGTTTGAAACCCGTTCGACCATGGGCAGCGTCCTGGCGATCGACGTTTGCAACCTGTGCCACCCGTTCTACACCGGTAAGCAGAAAGTCCTGGACACCGGTGGCCGCGTACAGAAGTTCGCCGACCGCTTCGGCATGTTCGGTGCCAAGAAGTAAGATGCGCATGGCGAAGCCTTCGGGGTTCGCACTGTTGCAGAAGAAGGCGTCCCTTGTGGGCGCCTTTTTTGTGGGCGCGATGTGGCATTTCCCGGCCCTGGCCTTCTGTCCGTTGCCTGACCGGCCGCAGCAGGTTGCGGTGCGCTACGTGGTCGATGGCGATACCGTTCGCCTGGTTGATGGCCGCAGTGTTCGCCTGATTGGCATCAATGCCCCGGAAGTCGCAGGTAAAGGGCGGCCCAGCGAGCCCTATGCCGAAGCGGCCAAGCGCCGCCTGCAGGCGTTGATCAAGGCCAGCGATGGCCGGGTCGGGCTGGTGCCTGGGGCTGAAAGCAAAGACAAGTACGGGCGCACCCTGGCGCATATCTACAGCCGTACTGGCCACAATCTGGAAGCACAACTGCTCAGCGAAGGCTTGGCCTACCGCATCGCATTTGCGCCCAACACACGCCTTGCCGGGTGTCAGCAGCAAGCTGAACAGGTCGCGCGCAAGGCGCGACTAGGGCTCTGGCGGCAATCGCCGGTGCTGCGTGCACGGGAGGTACGGCAATCCGGTTTTGCACTGATCAGCGGCAAAATCAATGGCATCGAGCGCAATCGCGGCGGTGTCTGGCTGGAGTTGGACAATAACCTGGTAGTGCGGATTCCCGCTCGTCTGCAGCGCAACTTCCCCGCCAGCTTCTTCGCTAACCTCAAGGGACGCCAGGTCGAGGTGCGGGGTTGGGTGCTGGACCGTTCCCGCAAGGGAGCGCTCAAGCCCGGGCAGCGACGCTGGGTGGTGCCATTGACCGATCCGAGTATGTTGCAGCCTGCTTCTGGCTAAATAGTTGTAGACATTTTGCTATTGGATTGTACACACTAGGCTTTCGCAAGCCCCGTGGGTTATAGCGTAAAGTCGTAGGCCAAAGGCCTTGACACTAGTGACCGGGCAGTCTTGTCGCCCCCCGGCACTTTGCGTATCCTCGGCGGTCCGTCAGAACAGTAAATAGCGGAATGCCCATCATGTCAGACCTGAAAACCGCCGCTCTCGAATACCACGCCCAGCCCCGTCCGGGGAAACTGAGCGTCGAGCTCTCCAAGCCTACCGCCACTGCCCGTGACCTCGCCCTGGCCTACAGCCCAGGCGTCGCCGAACCGGTGCGCGAGATTGGTCGTGATCCAGAGCTGGCCTACAAATACACCGGCAAGGGCAACCTGGTTGCGGTGATTTCCGACGGTACCGCGATCCTCGGTCTGGGTGACCTGGGCCCGCTGGCCTCGAAGCCGGTCATGGAAGGCAAGGGTGTTCTGTTCAAGCGTTTCGCCGGTATCGACGTGTTCGACATCGAAGTCGAATCGGAAAGCCCGCAGGCCTTCATCGACACCGTACGCCGCATCTCCATCACCTTCGGTGGCATCAACCTCGAGGACATCAAGGCACCTGAGTGCTTCGAGATCGAGCGCACCCTGATCGAACAGTGCGACATCCCGGTGTTCCACGATGACCAGCACGGCACCGCGATCGTTACCGCGGCCGGCATGATCAACGCCCTGGAAATCGCCGGTAAAAAGCTCGAAGAAGCCAAGATCGTCTGCCTGGGCGCCGGCGCTGCCGCCATCTCCTGCATGAAACTGCTGGTGAGCATGGGCGCCAAGGTCGAGAACATCTTCATGATCGACCGCAGCGGTGTGATCCACGCCGGCCGTGACGACCTGAACCAGTACAAGGCGCAGTTCGCCCACGCCACCGACAAGCGCACCCTGGCTGACGCGCTGGACGGTGCCGACGTGTTCGTTGGCCTGTCCGGCCCGAACCTGCTGAGCGCAGAAGGCCTGAAGTCGATGGCTGCCAACCCGATCGTGTTCGCTTGCTCGAACCCCGATCCAGAGATCTCCCCGGAGCTGGCTCACGCCACCCGCAGCGACGTGATCATGGCCACCGGTCGTTCCGACTACCCGAACCAGGTCAACAACGTACTGGGCTTCCCGTTCATCTTCCGCGGTGCCCTGGACGTTCGCGCCAAGCGCATCAACGAAGAAATGAAGATCGCTGCCGCCATCGCCCTGAAGGACCTGGCCAAGCTGCCGGTGCCCAAGGAAGTCTGCGACGCCTACGGCGTACAGGCACTGGAGTTCGGTCGTGAGTACATCATCCCGAAACCACTGGATGCACGCCTGATCACTGTCGTTTCTGATGCCGTGGCCAAGGCCGCCATCGAGTCCGGCGTGGCAACCCTGCCGTATCCGAAGCACTACCCGCTGAAGAGCGTGGATGACGTGTTCAACGGCTGATTCAGCCGTAGCGTCATGAAAAAGCCCCGGCTCGTGAGAGTCGGGGCTTTTTTGTTTGACGTTGTCCGGCTGGCACGGCCCCGTGTAGGAGCGGCCCTGGGCCTAATGCCAGTCAGTTAGTGCTTCATCGCCACTAATGGGGCTGCCTTGCAGCCCTTCGCGGGTAAACCCGCTCCCACAGGTACAGCGCTAGCTTGAGATTTTGCGCAATCATGTGGGAGCGGGTTTACCCGCGAAGGGTCGCGGAGCGACCCCAATTGGCTTAACTGACTGGCATCACCCCAGGGCCTGTGTTGTGCATCAGTAGGTACTGCTGGGGCCGCTTGGCGGCCCTTTCCGGCCAGTCCGGCGCCCCGGCAAGGCCGCTCCTACACTGGCGCTGTCTGTTAGAACAGATCCATCGGCGCCGCTTCATCCGCTGGCAGCGGGCTGCCAGGCGCTGCACCGTTGCCCAACTCATCCACCGATGGCGGCGAGTCCTCGGCCTTGAACAGCTCGAAGTAGGCATTTGGCGTGCTCGGGGTGGCGGCGCGGCCGCTGATCGGGTCGACCCGCAGGCTGAGAATGCCTTCCGGCTCGGCCGGGGTGTGTTCGGGTTTGCCCTTGAGCGCTGGGCCCATGAAGCCCATCCAGATCGGCAAGGCCACGGTGCCGCCGTACTCGCGGCGGCCGAGAGTTTCCGGTTGGTCGAAGCCTACCCACACGGTGGTGACGTAGTCGCCGTTGTAACCCGAGAACCACGCGTCCTTGGATTCGTTGGTGGTGCCGGTCTTGCCCGCCAGATCATTGCGGCCCAGGGCCAGGGCGCGGCGGCCGGTACCCCGCTTGATCACGTCCTGCAGCATGCTGGTGAGGATGTAGGTGGTGCGGCCATCGATGATGCGCTCGGCGACTGCCGGGGCTTGCGGTGCTGGCGCTACCTGGCCAAAGGCGGAAGGGGCCTCGCCCGGCATGGCGGTCACGCTGATCGGCTGTTCGGGTGCGGCGAGGCCAGCCTGGTCTTCGTTGCCTTGCGGCACGCGCGGCGGGTTGGCGGTGAACAGCGTTTCGCCGCTGCGGCTGTCGATGCGCTCGATCAGGTACGGGCTGATCTTGTAGCCGCCGTTGGCGAAGGTACTCCAGCCGGTGGCGATCTCCATCGGGGTCAGGGTGGCGGTGCCCAGCGCCAGCGACAGGTTGCGCGGCAGGTCCTGCTTGTTGAAGCCGAACTTGGCGATGTAGTCGATGGTGCGGTCCACGCCCATGGCCTGCAGCAGGCGGATCGACACCAGGTTGCGCGACTTGTACAGCGCCTCGCGCATGCGGATCGGGCCGAGGAAGGTGTTGGTGTCGTTCTTCGGCCGCCAGACCTTGTCCAGGTATTCGTCGACGAACACGATAGGCGCGTCGTTGACCAGGCTGGCGGCGGTGTAGCCACTGTCCAGCGCGGCGCTGTAGACGAACGGCTTGAAGCTCGAGCCCGGCTGGCGCTTGGCCTGCATGGCGCGGTTGTAGTTGCTCTGCTCGAAGGAGAAACCGCCGACCAGGGCGCGGATCGCGCCGTTATACGGGTCGAGGGTTACCAGTGCGCTCTGGGCGCCAGGCACCTGGCTGAACTTGAGCTTGCCGTGCTCCAGGCGCTGCAGGCGCACCAGGTCGCCTACCTGCGCAACATCCGCCGGCGATTGCGGCGTGCGGCCCTGGGCGTTGTTGTTGAGGTACGGGCGCGCCCACTTCATGGTGTCCCAGGCAACGTCCTCTTCCAGGCCGCTGCGGGTCATCACCTTCAGGCCGCTCTTCTCGACCTGGGTGACGATGGCCGGCTCCAGGCCACCAAGCGTGCGCTGTTTGCCGAGTTCCTGCAGCCAGGCGGCGCGGGTCTTGCCCGGGAAGCGCGCTTCGGGGCCGCGATAGCCGTGGCGTTCGTCGTACTCGGAGAGGCCGTTGAGCACAGCGCTGTTGGCCATCTGCTGCATGTCGCTAGGGACGGTGGTGTAGACGCGGAAGCCTTCCGTGTAGGCATCGCTGCCGTAGCGGCCGACCATTTCGGCGCGGGCCATTTCGGCGACGTACGGGGCATTCACCTCCGGTGTCGGCACGTGGTAGCTGGCGTTGAGGGGCTCGGCCAGGGCGGCCTGGTAGCTGGCGTCGTCGATCTTGCCAAGCTTGTACATACGCCCGAGGATCCAGTCGCGGCGTTCCTTGGCGCGCACCGGGTTGGCCAGCGGGTTGAAGCGTGACGGTGCCTTGGGCAGGCCGGCGATCATGGCCATCTGCGCCAGGCTGACGTCGCGGATCGACTTGCCGTAGTACACCTGCGCGGCGGCATCGATGCCGTAGGCGCGGTTACCCAGGTAGATCTTGTTGACGTACAGCTCGAGAATTTCGTCCTTGGTCAGCTCGCGTTCGATCTGCAGGGCCAGCAGGATTTCGTTGGTCTTGCGCGAGAAGCTGCGTTCGCTGCTGAGGAAGAAGTTCTTCGCCACCTGCATGGTGATGGTGCTGCCACCACTCTGGATGTGCCCGGATTTGACCAGCTGCGTGGCCGCGCGCATCAGGCTGCTGGGGTCGACGCCGTAGTGGTTGAGGAAATTATCGTCCTCGGCCGACAGCAATGCCTGAATGAACTGTGGGGGAATTTCCTGGAACTTGATTGGCGAGCGGCGCATCTCGCCGAATTCGGCAATCAGCTTTTCATCGCTGCTGTACACCCTCAGGGGGATTTGCAACTGGACGCTTCGCAGCGAATCGACCGACGGCAGGCTGGGGCTAAGATACAGAAACGCACCGCTCACACCGAGCACGAGCGCGCAGATGACTGCGACGAAAGACCACCAGAAGAACTTCAGCAGGCGTATCAAGGCTTTTGGGTGTCCAGGTTGAGGAGTGGAGGGCGCGGGGCCGGCGGACAGGAAAAACGCTGGGCATTATAAGCATTTTTCGCCCCTTCGGGTGACCGGCCGGGGTACTGCGATGACCGCCTGCGCTGCAATGGCGCGGGCTTTGCTGACAGGGAAGGAACAGCCATGCTTGGACGCTTTGGCAAGGACGCAGGTTCACTGCTGGGGGTGGAAATCGCCGTCGACTCCATACGAATGCTGCAAGTACGCGGTCAGCGGGGGCGTTGTCGGGTCGTGGGCTGGGCCCGGGAACGGATCGATCCGCCTTTGCACGGCCCCCACTTGCTCGAGGAGGAGGAGCGATTGGTGAGTGCTTTGCGCCAGGCCCATGGTCGCTGCGCCACACGCCAGCGCCAGGTTGCCCTGGCGTTGCCGGCGTCGCAGGTGATCTGCAAGGTCATGCGCTTGCCTGTCGTTGTGTCCGACGTCGACGCCGAGGTGCAGTTGCTTGACCAGGCCGACCAACTCTTCCCCTTTCCGTTGGATGACCTGGCCCTGGACTTTCAAGTGTTGGGGCCGTCCGCCGAGCACCCAGGGCACAACGATGTGCTGGTCGCCGCTTGCAGGCAAAGCCAGATCGACCCCCTTGAGCAATTGCTCGCCCAGGCAGGCCTGCAGGTGCAGGCCATGGAAGTCGACAGCATCGCCCTGCGCCGGGCCATGCCATCGGTGTCGCTAGGCGTGACTGTGCTTTTGCAATTGGAGAGGAACGAGGCCGTGTTGCATCGGTGGCAGGACAATCTGCTCCCACACCGCCAGCAGATCGCGCTGGCGTCGCCAGAACGGTGGCTCGAACCTGTCGAGCGCCTTTGCACGCAAGCCGGTATCGGTGAGGTGGTGTTGGTGGGCGGGGCCGCTGACGGAGATCGGGCTTGCGCATTGGGAGAGCGCCTGAAAGTGGCATGCAGAATGGCAGGCGATTCGGACTTTACGGGCCTGGCCAAGGGCTGTGAGGCCAAGGCGCTCGATGCCTCGATGGCCTTGGTGTGCGGCCTGGCGCTCGGTGGGCTGCAATGAAGTTGCGGCTAAATCTGATGCCGTGGCGTGAGCGGCGCAGGGCACGGGACGCGTATTGCTTTCGGGTGCTGGTGATCGCCGGCCTGGTACTGGCTTTACTGGGTGTGATGCTGCTCGATCACCTGGCGCGGTCGCGCCTGGCACGGCAGATCGACGCCGTCACCGCGCAACAAGACGAAGTGCAGCGTATCGATGCCATCGTGGCGCAGGTCGAGCAGTTGCGTGAGGCGCGCGTTGCCCTGTTGGCAGAGCAGGCGCAGTTGCTTGGGTTGCGGGCTCGCCAGGCGTCTCTGCCCGGCTTTTTTCTCGATTTGGAGCGTGCCCTGCCAGAGGGCGCCAGGCTAACTGAGCTCAAGGCGCTGGACGGGCAGTTGCGGCTGACCGGCCAGGCGGCCTCGCCTGCAGTCGTCGCCCGGTTCATGCGTGATCTGCAGGCAGCGCAGGGGCTACAGGACCTGCAACTGGTTCATCTGCGTAATCTCGAAACGGGCGATGAGTTTGTCTTGACGGCGCGCCTGGCGGTGCACGGCTCATGAGGCGCGCTTCTCTCGCTGACTGGCAGGCGATGCTGCAGCGCTCGGCAGCGCTCAGGGCTGTGCTGGTATTTGCACTGGCGGCGACAGTGGTGGCCGTGGGCTACCAGGTGCGCCTGCGCGAGCTGTATGAACATCATCAGGCGTACACCCTGCTTGGGCAGGAGCTCCAGGCGACGCTTGTGGCGAAGGAGGGGCAGGCTGGCGAGCTTGATCCGCAGCGCCAGGTGCTCCACGACGACGAGCAGCGCTTGTTCCGGGAGCGCTGGCGGTTGGCGGCAGGAGAGGGGGTGAGCGAGTTGCTCGACCAGTTGGCGGTTTCGGGGCACCAGCACGGCTTGCTGGTCGAGCGCCTCGATGTGCTGGAAGAGCGTCAGCAAGCCGGGTATCGCGTAATGCCTCTGGACATCAGCGTGGTGGGCCGTTACCCGGCGTTGCGAGCGTGGCTGGAGCAGTGGCTGCAGCAGGTGCGCCTGTTGAATGTGGCTCGGTTGGAGCTGCTCGCGGTGGATGAGCGTTCCGGGTTGGTCAGGGCGAAGCTGCAAGTGCATGCGTACGCCGCCGCGCAGAGCCTGGCGGTGCCGATTTCACTGGCAGATGAGCCCGCCCGGCAGGCGGTACCCACTCGCCACTTCGATCCGTTCCTGGCTTGGACATCCCAGGTTGCGCCCCGAGGGATTGGCCGCGTGCCGCTGGAGCAACTCGAGATGGTCGGCAGCCTTTCGCGGGCGGGGCAGCGCCATGCGCTGTTGCGTTCGGCAGGTCATCTGTACCGGGTCGCAGTGGGGGATCGGCTGGGGCGTGATGAAGGGGTCGTGGTGCGGATCGATGCCCATCAGGTCGAGGTGCACGAACGGCTGTACATTGCCGGTGGCTGGCAGGAGCGCTCCCGGTTTCTGGCACTCGGGAAGGGTGCCCATGGAGAGGTCAGGGATGAAGATGAAAGGGTGGTCGAGCGGGATTCTGATGCTCCTGCTGGGCTTGAAGCCGACGCTGGCGCCGGCGTTTGAGAACGAGCCTATTTCGCTGAACTTCCAGGACGTGGAAGTGCGCGCAGTGCTGCAGGTCATGGCCGACTACGTGGGGATCAACCTGGTGGCCAGTGATACGGTTCAGGGCCGCATCAGCCTGCGCCTTGACGATGTGCCGTGGCAGCAGGCGCTGGACCTGGTGCTGCGCAGCAAAGGGCTGGGGCGGCGCCAGGAGGGTAATGTGCTGCTGGTCGCGCCGGTTGCCGAGCTTGCCGAGCAGTCGCGCGACGCCCATTTGGAACAGGCGTTGGAGGCGCAACTGGAACCCTTGCAGCGCGAGCTGATTCCGGTCCATCACGCCCGGGCTGCGGAGCTGGCCGAGTTGCTACTGGCCAGCCTTGCCGATGACGGCATCCTGGCCGGGCGCGGCAGCCTCAGCGTGGATGCACGGACCAATACCCTGGTGCTGGCCCAGCCGCCAGAGCGGCTCGCCGAGCTGCGCAAGCTGGTGGCGCAGCTCGATGTGCCCGTGCGCCAGGTGATGATCGAGGCACGCATCGTCGAGGCCGGCGTCGATTACGAAAAGGCACTGGGTGTGCGCTGGGGAGGCCCCTTGTACGGGCAGAGCAGCCGGTTGGGCAGCGAGCTGTTCGTCGACCTGGGGGTGGATCGGGGTACGTCCGGGCTGGGTGTGGGCCTGCTGCGCAGTGACATCCTGCTGGACCTGGAGCTCAGTGCCATGGAAAAGAGCGGCAACGGCGAGATCATCTCGCAGCCCAAGGTGGTCACCGCCGACAAAGAGACCGCGCGCATCATCAAGGGTACCGAGGTGCCCTACCAGGAGACGACCAAGAGTGGTGCCACCTCCATCTCGTTCCGCGAGGCCTCGCTGTCGCTGGAAGTAACGCCGCAGATCACCCCGGATGGCCAGGTGGTGATGGAGGTACGGGTGACCAAGGATGAGCCGGATTTCGTCAATGCCCTGAACAATGTGCCGCCGATCCGCAAGAACGAGGTCAATGCCAAGGTGCGGGTGGCCGATGGCCAGACCATTGTGATTGGCGGCGTCTACTCGACGTCGCAGAACAATGTGGTCGACAAGGTGCCATTTTTCGGCGATCTGCCGTATGTTGGGCGGCTGTTTCGACGCGATGCATTACAAGAGAAAAAATCCGAGCTGCTGGTCTTCCTGACTCCGCGTATCATGAGTGACCAGGCGATTGCTGTGAGTCGTTGATTCTGTGCGAAATTTGATACTTGTAGGGCCCATGGGCGCTGGAAAGAGCACCATCGGGCGCCTGTTGGCCAAAGAGCTGCGCCTGCTGTTCAAAGATTCCGACAAGGAAATCGAACTGCGAACCGGCGCCAATATCCCGTGGATCTTCGACAAAGAAGGCGAGCCGGGCTTTCGTGATCGTGAGCAGGCGATGATCGCCGAGCTCTGCGAGCTCGATGGCGTGGTCCTGGCCACCGGTGGTGGCGCGGTGATGCGCGATGCCAACCGCGCCGCGCTGCATGCCGGAGGCCGGGTGATCTACCTGCATGCCTCGGTGGAGCAGCAGGTCGGGCGTACCGCCCGTGACCGCAACCGGCCGCTATTGCGCACCGCCAACCCGGAAGCCACGCTGCGCGCCCTGCTGGAGGCACGCGACCCGCTCTATCGCGAGATCGCCGACATCGTGGTGGAAACCGACGAGCGGCCACCGCGCATGGTGGTGCTCGATATTCTCGAGCGTTTGCATCAGTTGCCGCCCCGATAAGTCAGGACTATCCTCGGCCACCAACGCCGAGGCGGGGTTGAACGTCATCGCGCGGAGCCGCACAGCCGTCACCGCGCCCAAGCACATTGTGGGGATACATGCAGACACTTAAGGTCGACCTGGGCGAACGTAGCTACCCGATCTACATTGGCGAGGGCCTGCTGGACCAGCCCGAGCTGCTGGCGCCGCACATTGCCGGGCGCCAGGTGGCCATCGTTTCCAACGAGACCGTCGCGCCCCTGTACCTCGAACGCCTGAGCAAGACCCTGGGTGCCTACAAGGTCCTGCCAGTGGTGTTGCCCGATGGCGAGGCCCACAAGAACTGGGAAACCCTGCAACTGATCTTCGATGCGCTGCTGACTGCCCGTCATGACCGTCGCACCACCGTGGTCGCCCTCGGTGGCGGCGTGATCGGCGACATGGCCGGCTTCGCCGCAGCCTGCTACCAGCGTGGCGTCGACTTCATCCAGGTGCCTACCACCCTGCTGTCGCAGGTGGATTCTTCGGTCGGCGGCAAGACCGGCATCAACCACCCGCTGGGCAAGAACATGGTGGGTGCGTTCTATCAGCCCAACGCGGTGCTGATCGACACCACCAGCCTCAAGACCTTGCCTGCGCGCGAACTGTCCGCCGGGCTCGCCGAAGTCATCAAGTACGGCCTGATCTGCGATGAACCTTTCCTGGGTTGGCTCGAACAGAACATCAAGGCCCTGCGCGCCCTGGACCCCAAGGCCCTGACCGAAGCCATCGGCCGTTCCTGCGCCGCCAAGGCCGCCGTGGTCGGTGCCGACGAGCGCGAATCAGGCGTGCGCGCCACGCTCAACCTTGGCCACACCTTCGGACACGCCATCGAAACCCACATGGGCTACGGCGTCTGGCTGCATGGCGAGGCCGTGGCGGCGGGTACGGTGATGGCCCTGGAGATGTCCATGCGCCTTGGCTGGATCGACCAGCCTGCTCGAGATCGCGGTATTCGCCTGTTGCAGGACGCAGGATTGCCGGTGGTGCCACCACAGGAAATGACCCCGGCGCATTTCATGGAGCACATGGCGGTCGACAAGAAAGTGCTCGACGGGCGCCTGCGCCTGGTGCTGCTGCGCCAGATGGGCGAGGCCGTCGTCACCGACGACTATCCGACAGAGATTCTTCAGGCCACGCTGGCGGCGGATTACCGCGCGATCGTGGCCCAGCTTTGAGGTTGTGACAACGCAATGACCAGTCTGCATGCCGATGAGGCGTTCCTCGATCATTACCAGTTGAGCCACGATCCGTTCGCACCCCGTGTGCCCGGTTTCAAGTTCTTCCCCGCCCAGCGCAAACCGGTGCTGGGCCAGCTGCACCACCTGGCGCGTTACAGCCAGTTGATGCTGGTGGTCACGGGCCCCGTGGGCAGCGGCAAGACCCTGCTGCGTCAGGCGCTGGTGGCCAGCACCAACAAACAGTCGGTGCAAAGCGTGGTGGTGTCCGCCCGCGGTGCCTCCGACGCCGCCAGCGTGCTCGGCCAGGTGGCCCAGTCGCTCAACGTGGCGCAGCCAGAAGTGCAGGCGATCCTGTCGCAGGTGGTGCAACTGGCGCTGACCGGCCAGGAAGTCTATCTGCTGGTGGACGATGCGGAACAACTCGACGAGTCGGCACTCCAAGCCTTGCTGGAGTTGGCGGCGGGTGTTGCCGAAGGGCGTCCGCATGTATTCCTGTTCGGCGAACCGTCGCTGATCGCCGGGCTGGATGAGCTCAGTATCGATGAGGAGCGTTTCCACATCATCGAGCTGGCCCCCTACAGCGAGGAAGAAACCCGCGAATACCTGGAGCAGCGCCTGGACGGTGCTGGGCGGGGTATCGACGTGTTCACCCGCGAGCAGATCGCCGACATCCACGAAAATGCCGATGGGTGGCCTGGGACCATCAACCAGGTTGCCCGCGATACCTTGATCGAAGCCATGATCGCCAGCCGTACCACGGTGAAGCGACCAACCATGGGGTTCAAAATGCCTAAGAAACACGTGCTTGCGCTGTCCGCTGTGGTCGTGGTCGCCGTTGGTGCGGCGGTCCTGATGCCGAAGAAGAGCGACAAGGCCCCGACCGAGGCGCCGAGTGCCCAGGCTCAGTTGCCGCTGGGTCAAGGCGGCAATGGCGCGCCGGCCATCGAGTTCGCCGGTTCCTCGCAGCCAATGCCGCTGCCGCTGGTCGGCCAGTCGCAGCCAGTCATGCGCGAGCCATTGGCCCAGGCCGCCGGCATGGGTGACGGCGAAGAAGCCGGGCCTGCCGGCAACACCGCGCTGCAGCCAGCCGCGCCTTCCGCAGCGGTGCCGCCGACTGTCACCACCATTGCCCCACCGCAAGGCGCTACTGCTGGCCCAGCACCGGCACCTGCACAACCGGTCCAGCCGGTTGCACCTGCGCAGAAGCCGGTAGCAACCCAGGCGCCAAAACCGGTTGCACCGGCCAAGCCCGTGCCGGCACCAACCCAGGTCGCCAGCGCCAAGCCCGCAGCCAAGCCTGTCGAGAAACCGGCAGCCGGTGGCGCCGGCGGCAGCAGCTGGTATGCCGGCCAGAAAGCCGGTAACTATGTGGTGCAGATCTTCGGCACCAGCTCCGAGGCGTCGGCCCAGTCGTTCGTCAAAGAGCAGGGTGGCGACTATCGCTACTTCAAGAAAAACCTGCAGGGCAAACCCCTGTATGTGGTCACCTACGGCAACTTCGCCAGCCGTGACGCCGCCGCTGCGGCAATCAAGAACTTGCCAGCCAAGGTCCAGGCTGGTAAACCTTGGCCACGTACCGTCGGCAGCGTCCAACAAGAGCTGGCCACGGCCCGCTGACACCTTCCGGGCGGCATCACCCCCGCCGCCCAGTTGCTGAGCGACTTCTAGCTTTCGACTAGCCTGCTGCACTTCAAGTGCGGCAGGCTTTTCTGTCCCAGACTGCCGGCCACAAGCCCCGTGTTGCAGTCATGGCTGAAACGCTTCAGACTCGAGCCAAGCCGCTATCACGGCGCATGGCGCAAAAACATTCAAAATTGCGACATAAATTTTCAATGGTGAGACATGAAAATTTGTGAGCATCGCTGTCGCTGTGCAACAATGGTTTTCCATGACCACCGCAAAAAAGCTGGCGTTTGATCGGCGTGGATGGTAAGTGGTTGTTAAAAAAGAGATTTGCCTCCGGTTGAGAGGTGAACCTGGTGAGAAAGTGTCTATGAAAACAGGTCTGTACCATCCCGAAGAATTCAAGGACAACTGTGGTTTTGGCCTGATCGCCCATATGACGGGCGAACCCAGCCACCACCTTCTGCAAACCGCCATGCAGGCATTGACCTGCATGACCCACCGCGGTGGCATCAACGCCGACGGCAAGACCGGTGACGGTTGCGGTCTGCTCATGCAGAAGCCCGATCGATTCCTGCGCGCCAAGGCCCAGGAACACTTCGCCGTCGAGCTGCCCAAGCAGTACGCCGTCGGTATGGTGTTCTTCAACCAGGACCCGGTCAAAGCCCAAGCCGCGCGCGCCAACATGGACCGCGAAATCGTCAATGCCGGCCTCACCCTGGTTGGCTGGCGCAAAGTGCCGATCGACACCAGCGTGCTCGGCCGCCTGGCCCTGGAGCGCCTGCCGCAGATCGAACAGGTGTTCATCGGCGGCGAAGGCCTGAGCGATCAGGAATTCGCCATCAAGCTGTTCAGTGCCCGTCGCCGTTCGTCCGTGGCCAACGCCCACGACGCCGACCACTACATCTGCAGCTTTTCGCACAAGACCATCATCTACAAAGGCCTGATGATGCCGCGCGATCTCGCGGCGTTCTATCCAGACCTGGGTGACGAGCGCCTGCAAACCGCGATCTGCGTGTTCCACCAGCGCTTCTCCACCAACACCCTGCCGAAGTGGCCGCTGGCGCAGCCCTTCCGCTTCCTCGCCCACAACGGCGAGATCAACACCATCACCGGCAACCGCAACTGGGCCATGGCTCGTCGCACCAAGTTCGCCAACGACCTGATCCCCGACCTCGAAGAGCTCGGCCCGCTGGTCAACCGCGTCGGTTCCGACTCCTCGAGCATGGACAACATGCTCGAGCTGATGGTCACCGGCGGCATCGACCTGTTCCGCGGCGTGCGCATGCTGGTACCGCCAGCCTGGCAGAACGTCGAGACCATGGACGCCGACCTGCGCGCCTTCTACGAATACAACTCCATGCACATGGAGCCGTGGGATGGCCCGGCCGGTATCGTCATGACCGAAGGCCGCCACGCGGTGTGCCTGCTCGACCGCAACGGCCTGCGCCCGGCGCGCTGGGTGACCACCACCAACGGCTACATCACCATCGCCTCGGAAATCGGCGTATGGGGCTACCAGCCTGAGGAAGTCCTGGCCAAGGGCCGTGTCGGCCCGGGCCAGATCCTGGCCGTCGACACCGAAACCGGCCAGATCCTCGACACCGATGCCATCGACAACCGCCTGAAGTCGCGCCACCCGTACAAGCGCTGGCTGCGTCAGCACGCCACGCGCATCCAGGCGACGCTGACCGACGACCAGGGCGCGGCCAGCTACGACGCTGACCAGCTCAAGCAATACATGAAGATGTTCCAGGTCACCTTCGAGGAGCGTGACCAGGTGCTGCGCCCGCTCGGCGAGCAGGGCCAGGAAGCGGTCGGCTCGATGGGCGACGACACGCCGATGGCCGTGCTGTCCCAGCGCGTGCGTTCGCCGTACGACTTCTTCCGCCAGCAGTTCGCCCAGGTGACCAACCCGCCGATCGACCCGCTGCGCGAAGCGATCGTCATGTCCTTGGAAATCTGCCTGGGTGCCGAGCGCAACATCTTCCAGGAGTCCCCCGAGCACGCCTCGCGGGTGATCCTCAGTTCGCCGGTCATCTCGCCCGCCAAGTGGCGCTCGCTGATGAACCTGGAGCGCGAAGGTTTCGACCGCCAGCTGATCGACCTCAACTATGCCGAGAGCGTCGGCCTGGAAGCGGCCATCCGTAACATCGCCGACCAGGCCGAGGAAGCGGTGCGCAGCGGCAAGACCCAGTTGGTGCTCAGCGACCGCTACATCGCCCCGGGCAAGCTGCCGGTGCACGCCTCGCTGGCCGTTGGCGCGGTGCACCACCGCCTGACCGAACAGGGCCTGCGTTGCGACAGCAACATCCTGGTCGAGACCGCCACCGCCCGCGACCCGCACCACTTCGCCGTGCTGCTGGGCTTCGGTGCCTCGGCCGTGTACCCGTACCTGGCCTACGAAGTGCTGGCCGACCTGATCCGCACCGGCGAAGTGCTGGGCGATCTGGACGAAGTGTTCAAGTACTACCGCAAAGGCATCTCCAAGGGCCTGCTGAAGATCCTGTCGAAGATGGGCATCTCGACCATCACCTCGTACCGTGGCGCCCAGCTGTTCGAAGCCATCGGCCTGTCCGAGGAAGTGGTCGGCCTGAGCTTCAAGGGTGTGTCGAGCCGCATCAAGGGTGCGCGTTTCGAAGACCTGGAGAGCGACCAGAAGCTGCTCGCCGCCGAAGCCTGGAGCGCGCGCAAGCCGATCCAGCAAGGTGGCCTGCTGAAGTTCGTCCACGGTGGCGAGTACCACGCCTACAACCCGGACGTGGTCAACACCCTGCAGGCTGCCGTGCAGCAGGGCGACTACGCCAAGTTCAAGGAATACACCACGCTGGTCGACCAGCGCCCGGTGTCGATGATCCGCGACCTGCTGAAAGTGAAAGTGGCCGACCAGGCCCTGGCACTGGATGAAGTCGAGCCGCTGGAGGCCATCCTCAAGCGCTTCGACTCCGCCGGCATCTCCCTGGGCGCGCTGTCGCCAGAGGCTCACGAAGCCCTGGCCGAGGCCATGAACCGCCTGGGCGCGCGCTCCAACTCCGGTGAGGGCGGCGAAGACCCGGCCCGCTACGGCACCATCAAGAGCTCGAAGATCAAGCAGGTGGCCACCGGCCGCTTTGGCGTGACCCCGGAATACCTGGTCAACGCCGAAGTGCTGCAGATCAAGGTGGCCCAGGGCGCCAAGCCTGGCGAGGGCGGCCAGCTGCCTGGCGGCAAGGTCAACGGCCTGATCGCCAAGCTGCGCTATGCGGTACCGGGCGTGACCTTGATCTCGCCACCACCGCACCACGATATCTACTCGATCGAAGACCTGGCCCAGCTGATCTACGACCTCAAGCAGGTCAACCCGCAGGCCCTGGTCTCGGTCAAGCTGGTCGCCGAAGCCGGTGTGGGCACCATCGCCGCCGGCGTGGCCAAGGCCTATGCCGACCTGATCACCATCTCCGGCTACGACGGTGGTACCGGCGCTTCGCCGCTGACCTCGATCAAATACGCCGGCGCCCCATGGGAGCTGGGCCTGGCCGAAACCCACCAGACCCTGCGCGGCAACGACCTGCGCGGCAAGGTGCGGGTACAGACCGACGGCGGCCTGAAAACCGGCCTGGACGTGATCAAGGCCGCGATTCTCGGCGCCGAGAGCTTCGGCTTCGGCACCGCGCCGATGATCGCCCTGGGCTGCAAGTACCTGCGCATCTGCCACCTGAACAACTGCGCCACCGGCGTGGCCACCCAGAACGACAAGCTGCGCAAGGACCACTACATCGGCACCGTCGACATGGTGATCAACTTCTTCACCTTCGTCGCCGAGGAAACCCGTGAATGGCTGGCCAAGCTGGGCGTGCGCAGCCTCGGCGAGCTGATCGGCCGTACCGACCTGCTCGACGTGCTGCCGGGCGACACCGAACGCCAGGGCCACCTCGACTTGACGCCGCTGCTGGGCAGCTCGCACATCCCGGCCGACAAGCCGCAGTTCTGCGAAGTCGACAAGAACCCGCCGTTCGACCAGGGCGAGCTGGCCGAGAAGATGGTGGCCATGGCCTTGCCGGCGATTCGCGACCTGGCCGGTGGCGAGTTCAGCCTCGACATCTGCAACTGCGACCGCTCCATCGGTGCGCGCATCTCCGGCGAAATCGCCAAGCTGCACGGCAACCAGGGCATGGCTGGCGCGCCGATCACCTTCCGCTTCAAGGGCACTGCGGGCCAGAGCTTCGGCGTGTGGAACGCCGGGGGCCTTAACCTGCACCTGGAAGGCGACGCCAACGACTACGTCGGCAAGGGCATGACCGGCGGCAAGGTGACCATCGTGCCACCGGCCGGCAGCCCGTTCGAAACCCAGCACAGCGCCATTGTCGGCAACACCTGCCTGTACGGCGCCACGGGCGGCAAGCTGTTCGCCGCCGGCACCGCGGGCGAGCGCTTCGCTGTGCGTAACTCCGGCGCCCACGCTGTGGTCGAGGGCACCGGCGATCACTGCTGTGAATACATGACCGGCGGCTTTGTCTGCGTCCTGGGCAAGACCGGTTACAACTTCGGCTCTGGCATGACCGGCGGCTTCGCCTACGTGCTCGACATGGACAACACCTTCGTCGACAAACTCAACCACGAGCTGGTGGAAATCCAGCGCATCAGTGGTGAGGCGATGGAGGCCTACCGCAGCCACCTGGCGCGGGTCCTGGGCGAGTACGTGGAAGAGACCGGCAGCGAGTGGGGGCGTGAGCTCTCGGAGAACCTGGACGACTACGTGCGTCGCTTCTGGCTGGTCAAGCCGAAGGCGGCCACGCTCAAGCAACTGCTGTCCAGCACCCGCGCCAACCCGCAGTAAAAGCAGCTGCAAGTGGCAAGCCTCAAGTTGCAAGTAAAGGCAGCTAGAGGTTTGCCCGGCTTAAGTGATCGTCTTGCGGCTTGCAGCTTGTAGCTTGCAGCTGCTGTTAAGAGGTTTTGAAAAATGGCTGAACGTCTGAACAACGACTTCCAGTTCATCGAAGTGGGCCGCAAGGACCCGAAGAAGAAACTGCTGCGCCAGCGCAAGAAGGAGTTCGTCGAAATCTACGAACCCTTCAAGCCCGCGCAGTCCGTGGAGCAGGCACACCGCTGCCTGGGCTGCGGCAACCCGTATTGCGAGTGGAAGTGCCCGGTCCACAACTTCATCCCCAACTGGTTGAAGCTGGTCGCCGAAGGCAACATCCTCGCCGCCGCTGAACTGTCTCACCAGACCAACACCCTGCCGGAAGTGTGCGGTCGCGTGTGCCCGCAAGACCGTCTGTGCGAAGGTGCCTGCACCCTCAACGACGGTTTCGGCGCGGTGACCATCGGCTCGGTGGAGAAGTACATCACCGACACCGCCTTCGCCATGGGCTGGCGCCCGGACATGTCCAAGGTCAAACCCACCGGCAAGCGCGTCGCCATCATCGGCGCCGGCCCCGCTGGCCTGGGCTGTGCCGACGTGCTGGTGCGCGCTGGCGTGACCCCGGTGGTGTTCGACAAGAACCCCGAGATCGGTGGCCTGCTGACCTTCGGCATCCCCGAGTTCAAGCTGGAAAAGACCGTGCTGAGCAATCGCCGCGAAGTCTTCACCGGCATGGGCATCGAGTTCCGCCTGAACACCGAGGTGGGCAAGGACGTCACCATGGAGCAGTTGCTCGCCGAGTACGACGCCGTATTCATGGGCATGGGCACCTACACCTACATGAAGGGCGGCTTCCCCGGCGAAGACCTGCCAGGCGTGCACGACGCACTGGACTTCCTGATCGCCAACGTCAACCGCAACCTGGGCTTTGAAAAGTCGCCGGAAGATTTCGTCGACATGCAGGGCAAGAAGGTCGTGGTGCTGGGCGGTGGCGACACCGCGATGGACTGCAACCGCACCTCGATCCGCCAGGGCGCCAAGGCAGTGACCTGCGCTTATCGCCGTGACGAAGCCAACATGCCGGGTTCGCGCAAAGAGGTGAAGAACGCCAAGGAAGAAGGCGTGAAGTTCCTCTACAACCGCCAGCCCATCGCCATCGTCGGCGAAGACAAGGTCGAAGGTGTGAAGGTGGTCGAGACCCGTCTCGGCGAGCCGGACGCCCGTGGCCGCCGCAGCCCCGAGCCGATCCCCGGCTCCGAGGAGATCCTCCCGGCCGACGCCGTGGTGATCGCCTTCGGCTTCCGCCCGAGCCCGGCACCGTGGTTCGAGCAGCATGGCATCCAGATGGACAGCCAGGGCCGCGTGGTGGCACCGGAGAAAGGCAAGTTCAAGCACCAGACCAGCAACCCGAAAGTGTTCGCCGGTGGCGATATGGTGCGCGGTTCGGACCTGGTGGTGACGGCGATCTTCGAAGGCCGCACGGCTGCTGAAGGGATCCTGGACTACCTCGAAGTCTGATCCGGCCCATTCGCGGGGCAAGTCGGAGCGGCGGTACGGCGATCCGACTTGCCCCGCGATGCTTTTTGTATACAAAAATGCTTGATCCATGGCACCCAATAGACAAAACGCATGGCCATGCCCGTGCCTTTTGCGTCCGCGTCTGAGAAAATGCCCGCACTTTTTTTCCGGATGCCGACATGACTGCCCTGAAGAACGATCGTTTCCTGCGTGCTCTGCTCAAGCAACCCGTAGACGTCACCCCGGTGTGGATGATGCGCCAGGCCGGCCGCTACCTGCCGGAGTACCGCGCCAGCCGCGCCAAGGCCGGCGACTTCATGAGCCTGTGCATGAACCCGCAGTTCGCCTGCGAGGTTACCCTGCAGCCGCTGGACCGCTACCCGCTGGACGCGGCGATCCTGTTCTCGGACATCCTCACCATCCCCGATGCCATGGGCCTGGGCCTGTACTTCGAAACCGGCGAAGGCCCGCGTTTCAAGAAGGTCATCAGCACCCCGGCCGACATCGAGGCGCTGCCGATCCCCGACCCGCAGAAAGACCTGGGTTACGTGATGGACGCGGTCAGCACCATCCGTCGCGAGCTCAACGGCCGTGTGCCGCTGATCGGCTTCTCCGGCAGCCCCTGGACCCTGGCCACCTACATGGTCGAAGGCGGCTCGTCGAAAGACTTCCGCAAGACCAAGGCCATGGCCTATGACAACCCGCAAGCCCTGCACCTGCTGCTGGACAAGCTGGCCCAGTCGGTCACCAGCTACCTCAACGGCCAGATCCTCGCCGGTGCCCAGGCCGTGCAGATCTTCGACACCTGGGGCGGTAACCTGTCGGCGGCGGCCTACCAGGAGTTCTCCCTGGCCTATATGCGCAAGATCGTCAGCGGCCTGATCCGCGAGCACGAAGGGCGCAAGGTGCCGGTGATTCTCTTCACCAAGAACGGCGGCCTGTGGCTGGAAAGCATCGCCGAGGCCGGTGCCGACGCACTGGGCCTGGACTGGACCTGCGAGATCGGCGACGCCCGCCGCCGCGTCGGTGACAAGGTGGCCCTGCAGGGCAACATGGACCCGACCGTGCTGTACGCCAAGCCCGAGGCTATCCGCAACGAAGTGGCGCGTATCCTCGCCAGCTACGGCAAGGGCAGTGGTCATGTGTTCAACCTGGGCCATGGCATCACCCCGGAAGTCGACCCGGAGCACGCCGGCGTATTCATCAACGCCGTGCACGAGCTGTCGGCGCAGTACCACCAGTAATCGGTGGCGCATGAAAAGCCCGGCCAAGTGCCGGGCTTTTTTTTTGCATTAAGTTTCAATTCAGCGATCGTCGGTAATCTGGTCCCATCAAAACGCAAACAGGACCCGATCATCATGAAAGCCCGCTACCTGCCCCTGATCCTCGCCCCACTGTTCAGCACTGCTGCCCTGGCCACCAGCTACACCGGCCCCGGTGCCCAAGCTGTGACCACCGTCGCCGCAGCCAAAGAAGCCGCCGACGACACCCCGGTTGTGCTGCAAGGCTTCGTGACCAAGAAGATCAACAACGACGACCGCTACGAGTTCAAGGACAACACCGGCACCATCACCGTCGAGATCGACAACGAAGACCTGCCGCCGACGCCGTTCAACGACAAGACCAAGGTCAAGCTGACCGGCGAGGTGGAGAAGCACCTGATGAGCCGTGAAGTGGATGTGGATATCGTCGAGATCATCAACTGATCTGCTGGCCTTTTCGCGGGTAAACCCGCTCCCACAGGGATCGCGCCTCACCCGAGGTCGGCGCCGTACCTGTGGGAGCGGGTTTACCCGCGAAGGCTTCACACCGATTTCGGCGGTAACTTGCTCAAATGCACCGCCACCAGCAGCGCCACCGCCAGCAGGCTGCCGATGAACAGCCCGATCCCATTCCAGCCCCACTGGTGCCAGAACACCCCGCCCGCCGTCCCCGCCACGCTCGACCCCGCGTAATAACAGAACAGGTACAGCGACGACGCCTGCCCCTTGGCCTTCAGCGCCCGCCGGCCAATCCAGCTGCTGGCCACCGAATGCGCGCCGAAGAAACCGAAGGTGAACACCAGCATGCCGACGATGATCAGCGCCAGCGGGCTGGCCAGGGTCAGCAGCAGGCCGCCGGCCATCACCAGGATGCTGGCCCAGAACACGTTGCGCCGGCCCAGTTTGTCGGCCAGCGCGCCGACCTGCGCCGAGCTGTAGATCCCCGACAGGTAAACCACCGAGAGCAAGCCGACCAGCGCCTGGTTCATGTGATAAGGGCCGGCCAGCAGGCGGTAGCCGATGTAGTTGAACAGGGTGACGAAAGCGCCCATCAGCAGGAAGGCTTCGAGGAACAGCCAGGGCAGCCCGGCGTCCTTGAAATGCATGACGAAGCCGTCCAGCAGGCTGCGCGGGTTCATGGCCTGGGGGCGGAAGTTGCGCGACTCGGGCAGCACCTTCCAGAACACCACGGCCGCCGCCAATGCTAGGCCACCGATCACCAGCATCGCCGTGTGCCAGCTGACGAAGTCGATCAGCACCCCGGTGATCAGCCGCCCGCTCATGCCACCAATGGCGTTGCCGCCAATGTACAGGCCCATGGCCAGGCCGATGTGCTGGGGGTGGATCTCCTCGCTCAGGTAGGTCATCGCCACCGCCGCCAGGCCACTCAGCGCCAGGCCCACCAGCGCGCGGCTGGCCAGCACCAGCTCCCAGCTCGGCATCACCGCGCTGGCGAGGGTCGCCAGCGCCGCGCAGAGCAGGGCGCAGACCATCACCGGCTTGCGCCCGATACGGTCGGAAATCGGCCCGGTCACCAGCAGCCCGACGGCCAGCATGGCGGTAGACACCGACAGCACCAGGCTGCTCTGCGCCGCGTTGATGGCGAACTCCTGGGACAGCAGCGGCATCATCGGCTGCACGCAATACAGCAGGGCAAAGGTGGCGAAGCCGCCGCTGAACAGCGCCAGCACGGTTTTCATGAAGGCGGGCGTGCCTTTCTCGATCCAGATGTCGTTGACGGCAGGTTCGGGTTCGACGGGCAGGGGGGCGACGGCGGATCTCACGGAGGGTACCTCGGGGCGTTGCGATGGAAAAATCATATAGCTGGCTAATGATTAGATCCAATATATTGTTCGACCTGTTTAAGACGTTTAACGACCTGTTCGGAGCCGATCATGGAGCTGCGTCACCTGCGTTATTTCATCGCCGTGGCCGAAGAGCTGCACTTCGGCCGCGCCGCCCAGCAACTGGGCATCTCGCAACCGCCGCTGAGCCAGCAGATCCAGGCCCTGGAACAGGAGTTGGGCGCGCGGCTGTTCGAGCGCACCAACCGTCGGGTCGAGCTCAGCGAGGCCGGGCGGCTGTTCCTCGACGAAGCCCGCCAGGTGCTGGCCCAGGTGGAAAAGGCCGCCGACGTGGCCCGGCGTGCGCAACTGGGGGAACTGGGGGAGCTGAAGATCGGCTTCACCTCCTCGGCGCCCTTCACCTCGAAGCTGCCCAAGGCGCTGCACGCGTTCCGCCAGCAGTTCCCGGCGGTGCACCTGAACCTCAAGGAAATGAGCAGCCGCGATGTCGCCGAAGCGGTGCTCGACGAGTCCATCGAAGTCGGCCTGATGCGGCCGATGCCCTTGCCCCAGGGGCTGGAGGTCAACGAATTGCTGCGCGAGCCGTTGGTGGCGGTGATCAACGCCTCGCACCCGCTGGCCGCAGGCAGCGAGCAGGGCCTGTACATGCAGGCGCTGGCCGACCAGCCGTTCGTGTTCTTTCCGCGCAGCTACGGCAGCGGACTGCACGCCCAACTGCTGAGCCTGGCGCGTCAGGCCGGCTTCAGCCCGCACTTCGCCCAGGAAGCGGGCGAGGCGATGACCATCATCGGCCTGGTGTCGGCGGGGTTGGGGGTGTCGGTGCTGCCAGCGTCGTTCCAGCGCATGCGCATCGACGGGGTGGTCTACAGGACCCTGCTGGATGAGGGCGCCGACACCGCCGTCTGGCTGGTGCGGCGTGTCGGCGAAGGCTCGGCAATGGCGCGCGCCTTTGCCGAACTGCTGGGCGGGCAGCGGATCACGCCACCCGCCTGAGCCGGTCAGTCGACGTGGGCCAGCTCGCCGCGCAGGGCCACCGCGCTGACCAGCGTGCCGGCGCGGCACTGGAACTTCTCCGGGTCCTTGTACAGGTCGCGCTGGTCGACGCTGGCGATGTTCACCACGGCGTTGGCGTCAGCCTCCTGGGCAGCACGCTGCAGGGTTGCCAGCGCCGATTGCAGGGCCCAGAAGCAGGCCTCGCTGTCGCTCTTGTTGCTGCCGTTGGTCTTGCGGCTGCTGCTCACCGTGCGCAGGGTGCGCACCGAAGTCGGCAGTGCTTCGCCGGCCAGGTAGAACTTCACGCTGCCGTCGAGCAGGCCGGCTTCGGTGGCGCGTTTCACACCCTCGCGAAAGCTCAGGTAGGTTGGCCCGTCTACGCCCTGGTTGATGATGCCCAGGGCGTTGACCGCCTCGATGTCCGGGTTGAACGACAGCTCCTTGAGCACGTTGTCGCGCAGGCGGTTGATCCAGCGGTTGTAGTTGCCGTGGATCTTGCCGTCCTTGTAGTCCAGGCCCCAGCTACTGCGGTAGACGATCTGGAACTCGGTGGGGCTGTAGGGGATGTCGACCTCGGCGTGGTGGCGACCGCGCACGGTGATGGCCGCCTTGACCATGCCCGGGCGCACCGACTGGACGATCCACTGGCGGTCGTTGAGCGCGGTGACGATCGCCCGTTTCATCTGGTCGTCGCTGAAATTCAGGCTGCTGGCGAAGTCTTCCTTGGCGTTGTACACCGGCTTGCTGGTGCACCCGCTGAAGACCAGGGCCATGGCCAGCAAGGCGAGGGTGCGGTGGATCCGAGTCATTCCTTTCACTCCATGGTTTTGCAGGTCAGGGCCAGCGGCGGAAGATCAACGAGGTGTTGACCCCGCCGAAGGCGAAGTTGTTGTTCATCACGTATTCGTGGCTCATGGCGCGGAAGGCGCCTTGCAGGTAGTCGAGTTCGCCGCACTGCGGGTCGACATTGTCGAGGTTGAGCGTGGGGGCGTACTGCCCGCGGTTCATCATCTCGATGCTGAACCACGATTCCAGGGCGCCGCAGGCACCCAGGGTGTGGCCCAGGTAGCTCTTCTGCGAGCTGATCGGCATGTGCGGCCCGAACAGGCTGCTGGTGGCCAGGGTCTCGGCGATATCGCCTTGCTCGGTGGCGGTGCCATGGCCATTCACATAACCGATCGCCTCGGGCGCCAGGCCCGCGTCTTCCAGCGCCAGCTCCATGGCCCGGCGCATGGTCACCTGCTCTGGCCGGGTGATGTGCTGGCCGTCGGCATTGCTGCCAAAGCCCACCACTTCGGCGTGGATCCGCGCGCCGCGGGCCAAGGCATGCTCCAGCTCTTCGAGCACCAGCATGCCGCCGCCCTCGCCGATCACCAGGCCGTCGCGGTCCAGGTCGTAGGGGCGGGGGCTCAGGTGCGGGGTATCGTTCTTCAGGCTGGTGGCATAGAGCGCGTCGAACACCATGGCCTCGGTGGGGCACAGCTCTTCGGCGCCACCGGCGAGCATCAGCGGCAGGCGCCCGAACTTGATCGCTTCATAGGCGTAGCCGACGCCCTGGCTGCCGCTGGTGCAGGCGCTGGACGTAGGGATCAGGCGCCCGGTCAGGCCGAAGTAGATGCTGATATTGGCCGCTGTGGTGTGCGGCATCATGCGCACGTAGGAGTTGGCGTTGAGGCCTTCCGAGGTGGAGTTGAGCAGCATGTTGCCGAAGGTCTTGATCTCGTCGGTGCTGCCGGTGGACGAACCGCAGGCCACGCCCATGCGCCCATCACGGATGCTCGGGTCGTCGAGCAGCCCGGCGTCGGCCAGTGCCCGCTCGGCGGCGGCCACCGCCAGGCGCGACACCCGGCCCATGCTGCGCAACTGCTTGCGGGTCCAGTGCGCGGGCACCTGGAAGTCATCGATGGGGCCGCCCAGGCGAGTGTTGAGTTCGCTGTAGCGGTCCCACTCGTCCATGCGCCGGATGCCGCTGCGCCCGGCGGCGAAGTGCGCGGCGATGCTGGCCCAGTCGTTGCCCAGGGCGGTAATGCCGGCCATGCCGGTGACCACGACGCGGCGCATCAGCACAGCCCTCCGTTGACCGCCAGCACCTGGCGGGTGATATACGCCGCCTCGGGCGACATCAGGAAATTCACCGCGCCGGCCACTTCTTCCGGGGTGCCCATGCGCCCGGCCGGGATCATCTTCAGCAGTTCATCGACCGGCACGTTTTCGTCGAGCATGGCCGTGTCGATCAGGCCAGGGGCCACGCAGTTGACCGTGATGCGGCGCTTGCCCAGCTCGATCGCCAGGGCCTTCGCGGCACCGATCAGGCCGGCCTTGGAGGCGCTGTAGTTGACCTGGCCACGGTTGCCGATCAGCCCCGACACCGAGGTGATGCAGACGATACGGCCCGGCGCGCGGCGGCGGATCATCGGCATCGTCAGCGGGTGCAGGACGTTGTAGAAACCGTCGAGGTTGGTGCGCATCACCTGGTCCCAGTCGTCGTCGCTCAGCGCCGGGAAGGCGCCGTCGCGGGTCAGCCCGGCATTGCACACCACGCCGTAGTAGGCACCGTGGGCTTCGACATCGGCTTCCAGTACCGCCTTGCAGCTGGCGCGGTCGGCCACGTCGAACTGCAGCACCCGGGCCTGCTGGCCGAGTGCGCGCACTTCGGCGGCCACGGCGTCGGCCTCGGCACGGCCGCTGCGGCAGTGCAGCACCAGGTCGAAGCCGGCCTGTGCCAGGCGCAGGGCAACGGCCCGACCGATGCCACGGCTGGAGCCGGTAACGAGAATGCTGTCAGTCATGCTGGGGTTCCTCTGGGCCGGCTTCGGCCAGGTAGCGGTCGGGCTGTGGCGGGCGGTACACATTCAGGCGGGCCGTGGCATGGATGCCGGGGCCGCGCAGGTGGCATTCGAACACGCCCATGCCGTTGTCGTCTTCCAGCGAGCGCTGCGCGTGGATCAACAGTTCGGCGCCGGCAGGGAAGTGCTCGACGGCGCATTCGAACTTGCGCGTGCCCAGCAGAAAGCCCAGCTCCACCGGCAGGCCCTGGCGACGGGCGCGGCAGCCGGCGAAGGCGGCCACGCTCTGGGCCATCAGCTCCAGGCCCAGCCAGGCCGGCAGGCTGCCGTCGGCGCGGTTGAACAGGCCGCCTGGGCGCACCGTGGTGCGGGTGTGGATCTGCTCGTCGTCGCAGCTGTCGATCTGCTCGATGAGGATCATGTCACCGGCATGGGGCAGCAGCTCGGCCAGGGGCCAGGGGATCATGGGGCGTCTCCGAGAATCAGGCTGACATTGTTGCCGCCAAAGGCGAACGAGTTGCTCATCAGGTACCGCGGGTGTTGCGCGGTCAGCCGCTGGCTGCCATCGACCAACGCCAGGGCCGGCAATGCCGGGTCCTGCTGGCCATCCCAGGCATGTGGCGGCAGCAGGCCCTGCGGGTTGTGCCCGCTCAGGGCCAGCCAGCAGAACGCGGCTTCCAGCGCCCCGGCGGCGCCCAGGGTGTGGCCGGTCATGGGCTTGCTCGACGAACAAGGCAAGCCGGCGCCGAACAGGCTGTGCACGGCCAGGGCTTCCATGGCGTCGTTGTGCACGGTGGCGGTGCCGTGCAGGTTCAGGTAGCCGATCTGCGCGGGCGCAAGGCCGGCATTGTCCAAGGCTTTGCCCATGGCCTGCAAGGCGCCTTTGCCGGTGGGCTCCGGCGCCGAGATATGGTGGGCGTCGGAGCTGGCGCCAGCACCCAGCAGGGCGATGCGCGGGCCTTGTGGGTTGGCCTCGCGGGTCATCAGCAACAACGCCGCGCCTTCGCCGATGTTGATCCCGGCGCGGTTGCGCGAAAACGGGTTGCAGCGGGCGTCGCTGACCGCCTCCAGGGCACTGAAACCGTTGAGGGTCAGGCCGCACAGGCTGTCGACGCCACCGCACAGCACGGCATCGCACAGCCCCAGGTCGAGCAGGCGCCGCGCGCTCATCAGCGCCCGGGCGCTGGAGGTGCAGGCGGTGGAAATCACATAGGCCGGGCCGCTCAGTTGCAGCCAGTCGGCGAGGAAGTTGGCCGGGGCACTGAGCTCTTGCTGGGCGTACTGGTAGCCCTCGGGAAAGCGCTGCTCGCGCAGGTAGTGGGCGATGCCGTCGCTGGCCTCGGCGATCCCCGAGGTGCTGGTGCCCAGCACCACGCCGAGCCGATGGGCGCCGTGGCGATCGATCGCTTCACGGATGGCCGGCTCGATCTGCAGCGCGGCGCTGTACAGCAGCTGGTTGTTGCGGCTGTGGTGCTCGGGCAGCGGCAGCTCGGGCAGCGGGGTGCTGACGGCGCCCACCGGCAGGCTGCGCTCGGGCACCCAGCCCGCTTGCGCCAGCATGCCCGAACAGTCGCCGGCCAACAGCCGGCGGGCGATGTCAGCCTGGCCGTGGCCGAGGGCACAGACCAGGCCCAGGGCATTGAGATAGGCGCTCATGGAGTGTTCTCGTCGGGCAAGGGGCTGACGTGATAACGCAGCCCTTGGCCCAGGTTCAAGGTAAAGGTATCGGCGCCCTGGTAGCGCACCTGCCAGCGCTCGCCGAGCCAGCGTCGGTCATCCTGCTGGCGGGCCTGGGGGTAAGCCTGTTGCAGCTGCTGCGCCGGGGTCAGGGCGAACAGCACGGCGGCGAACAGTTCGCGCGCCGCCGGGTTCGGCGGCAGCAGCCCGTCGGCCTGCCACTGCTGGCCATCGAGTAACTGGCGGGCCTGGGGGATGCCCAGCAGATCCAGCAGCGACCAGCGCAGGCGGGTGTCTTCGCGCTGGATCACCAGCAGCCAGTCCTGGCGTTGCCCGGCCTGCTCCCGTTCGACGTGCAACTGGCGTGGCAGTTCCAGCGCGGGCGCTTGCTCAGGCAAGGGCGGCCGCGCGGCGCAGGCGCCGAGCAGCAGGCAGCAGAGCATGGCCAGCAAGGCTTTCATGGCGTCTCCAGCGCTTTGCGCGCGACCACGTTGAGCAAGGTCTCTTCGCGTTGCCCGACCGGCGGCGGGTTACGCAGCCCCAAGCGTTCGAGCAGGCCGAAGTCCTTGGCGCGGCTCCACCACAGGTAGGGGTACGAGACATGCCGTGGGGCAAACTCGAAGCCTTGGGCGCTGAGCATCTGCAGATAGCCCTCGGCGCTCTTCTGCACGTGCATCGGGTGGCGGAACAGCCAGCGGATCACCCAGGTATCGATATACGCCTCGGTGGACTCGGCGAACAGCAGGTATCCGCCCGGCTTGAGCACCCGGTGGAATTCGGCCAGGGCTTTTTCCTGCTCCACCAGGTGGTGGAAGGTCTGGTGGCAGAACAGGATATCGACGCTGGCGTCGGCGTAGGGCAGCGCGGCGCAGTCGCTGCCATGCAGTTCCACCGTGATGCCCAGGCGTTCGGCCTCGGCGGCGCTGAGCGCCAGGCTGTGCGGGTCGGCGTCGGTGCCCAGCAGGCGCGAAGGGGCGAACACCTGGTGCAGGTGGCGGAACGACTTGCCCTGGCCGCAGCCGACATCCAGCAGCACCGGCGCGGCCGGCGGGTTGCCGTCGAACAGCCGGCGCAGGTCGTTGATCGCCACCCGCAGCACATGGTGCTGCCAGGTGTGGCTGCGCAGGAACCAGAAGCCGAAACGGGTTTCCTCGACATAGGTGTCGCTGAAAAAAGCCTTGGGCGTGCTGCTGTTCATGGCGGTGGATGCGCTCCTTCGCGGGTGGCGGCCCAGGGGGCCAGCAGGAAACTGAAAGCCAGGCCCAGGCTTACCGCCAGGCCGAAGTTGCTGACTGCCGGGGTGCTCGACAACGCCAGCAGGCCGAAGGACAGCCAGGTGGTCATTGCCGCCAGCAGGGTGCCCAGCAGGCTCACGGCGGCGCCGCCGATGCGCTCGTGCATGAGGATGGCGTAGTCGACGCTGATGGCCGTCACCAGCAGCAGGCCGAACAGGCTGAACAGGGTCAGCGGCTGGCCCAGCCAGCCGAGGCTGGCCAGGCTGCACAGCGCCGCCAGCAGCGGCAGGGCGACGATGCGCAGGGCACCGCGCAGGCCGAACGGCAGCACCAGCAGCACCACGATCAGCAGGCACGACAGCAGCTTGAGTTCGGCGGCGCTGAGCTGGGTGGCGGCGAACAGCTGGTTCAGCTCGCCGAGGCGGTCGACCAGTTGCACGCCGGGCAGGTCATCGGTCTGCAGGCGCAGCAAGGCGGTGTCGCCCAGGCCTTGCAGGCTGACGATGGCCGCCACGCCGTCGCCGTCCGGGCCCAGCCACAAGGGCCGCCAGGCTTCGCCCAGCGGGCCGGCCAGCATTTCGTCGATGCTTTGCGGCGGCAGTTGTTGCAGGCGCTGCAGCTCCTCTGCCAGCGCGGCTTCGGGCACGCCCAGTGCCAGTAAGGGTTGCCAATGGGCTGGCAACTGGCCAAGGGCCTGTTGCAGTTGGGTCTGTTGCGCAGGGCTGGCAACCAGCTGGCTGAGGCTCATGTAGCCCTTGAGCTTGCCCAGCTCGACCAGTTCGCCCAGCTTGCCGCTCAGCGCCTGCAGGCGTTCGAGCAGTTGCTGCGGGTCGTTGCCGCGCACCAGGTAGAACTGGCTGGTGGGCTGGTAGCCGGTGATGCGCGCCACGGCCTGGGCCTCTTGCAGCAACTGCGGCGGGCTGCCGACCCACTGGCGGATGTCGTTGCGGCTGTCCAGGCGCCACAGGCCGGCGGCGCAGAACAGCAACACGAGGATCAGCAGCACCCCGCTCGGCACCTTGGCCAGCAGGCGTTCACGCAGCGTGGTCAGGGTTTGCGCGATGCGCAGCGGCCACTGCGCCGGGCGCAACTCGACGCCCGCCAGCAGCGCGGGCAGCAGGCACACCGCGCTGAGGTAGGCGCCCAGCAGCCCGGCGGCGGAAAACGCGGCGATCTGGGTCAGCGCCGGGAACGGCGTGAACGCCAGGGCCAGGTAGCCGATGGCGCTGGTCGCCAGGCTCAGGCTCAGCCCCGGCAGGGTCAGGCGCAGGGCCGGCCAGCTGTGCCAGGGCTTGAGGCTCCAGCTCTTGGACAGGTAGTGCAGCGGGTAGTCCACCGCCACGCCGATCAGGCTCGAACCCAGCACCAGGGTCATCACGTGCATCTGCCCGAACAGCGCCACGCACACCACCGCGCCGAACAGCATGCCCACCAGCACCGGCACGAAGGCCAGCAGCACGCGCCAGCGGCGGAAGGCCAACAGCAACAGCAGCAGGATGCCCAGCGTGGCGCCACCGCCGACCCAGGTGATCTCGCGGCTGGCCTGCTGCTGGCCGGCGGCGGCGTACAGCAGGCCGCTGGCCGCCAGCAGCCGGGCGCCGTGCTGGTCGGCGTCGAGGCGGCTGGCGGCGAGCAGCTCGGCCACCTGCAACGGCAGGTGCATGTCGAAGGCGTTGCCCTGGGTGCGGGCCCGCAGCAGCACCCACTGCTGGCCGTCGGCTTCGGCGACCAGCGCACCACTGGCGGTGTCCAGATGCACGTTGACCGGCATCGGCTGGCTGTTCTGGATGCGCCCGGTCAGGCCCAGCCAGTCGTCCTGGCTGGGCACCAGGCTGAAACCGGCGAAGGGGTCGAACAGGCTTTGCACGCGCTGTTCGATGAAGGCCTGCGGTTGGGTGATCAACTGTTCGCGGTCGTTCGCCGAGAGCAGCGCCAGGCGCCCTTGCAGCAGTTGCGCGCGCAACGCCGACAGGTCGGTCTGCAGGCTCCACTGGACCTTTTCGAACAGGCCACTGCCTTGCCAGCGCGTGGCCAGGCGCTCGGCCAGGGCCAGCGCCTGTTCACGCTCGGGGTGGCCGACCAGCACCAGCATTTCGCGGTTGAGCGGCTCCTGCATGCGCTGTTCGGCCCGCAAGACCTGCGGGTCCTGGGTGGCGCCGGGCACCAGGGTCATCAAGTCGGCCGACAGCGGCGCGCCGCGGTGCCACTGCCAGCCGGCGATGGCCAGCATCACCAGCAACAGCCCGAGGAACAGGCGCGGCAGCAGGCGTTCAGTCGGCAAAATCGCTGCGCTCCGTGTCGCTCAGGGCCGCTGCCGCCGTGCTGGCCGGCATGCGCAGCACGGTGCTGTCGCCCTGGGTTTCGCTCAGCTCGATGCGCTCCACGTACTGGCCGCCGGCGATATCGATGCGCGTGAACACTTGCTTGAGCAGCAGCGAGCGCGGCGTCAGGCGCAGTTGCCAGTGCCCGGCGTCGCCGGACAGGGCCATTTCGAAATCACGTTGCAGGCCACTGCTGTCGCCCTGCAGCACGGCGAAGAACAGACGGTTCTGCTCGGCCCCGGCGCTGCGGCTGGGCAGGGTTTGCCAGCCGTTCGGGTCGCGTCGGGCGATGCCTTGGGCGTCGATGCGGTAGTCCTGGCGCAGCGGGGTGTCCAGCAGCCACAGCAGGCCGTGGTCACGGGCGAGGACGAAGCGGCCCTTGCTCAGCAGCGGCTGGGGCAGGGCGCGCAGGTGTTTTTCCTGGATGAACGGGCCCTTGACCACGGCGGGCTGGCTGAGCTGCTTTTGCAGGTCGTCGAGGCTGAAGGCCAGGGTCAAGGTGCTGGTGAGCAGCAGGCCGAGCGTGATGAGCAGGCGGGCCGCGTTGCGGCCCATCGCCGGCAAGCCGGCTCCCACAGGATCCAGGCGCCCACCCCTGTGGGAGCTGGCTTGCCGTGGCGACGAACCGCAGCGATGAGGCCGGAACAGGCGATTCATGGCAACACCTTGGCAACGGCATCGAGCATCACCTGCGGCGACGCCAGTTGCATCTCGCCGCTGTCGATATGCACGGCTACCTGCACGGTGCTGGCACGGGTCATGCGCTCGCCGGTTTCGGCATCGCTGATCAGGTAATGGATCTTCAAGCGGTTCTCCCACTCCACCAGGCTGGCACGTACGGTCAGGCGTTGGCCGAAGGTGGCACCGCGGATGTAGCGCAGCTGCAGGTCGATCACCGGCCAGTGGTAACCGGAGGCCTGCATGCCTCGGTAATCGTGCTGCAGGCGCTCGAGCAAGGCGCAGCGGGCGACTTCCAGGTACTTGACGTAATGCCCGTGCCAGACGATGTGCATGCTGTCCACATCGAAAAACGGCACGACGATTTCGCTGTCGACGTGAAACACCCCGGGGTTACGCATGCAGCCTCCAGTGGCGCTGGCCGATACGGGTCAGGCACAGGCGCAGGTCATGTTCCAGGGCGCGGTCCTCGATGACCGGGGCGAAGTCGGCCAGCAGCAGCTGGTGCATCTGTTCCAGCGCTGGCGGCAACGGCCGGGCGTCGGCCTGACGGGCCCGCAGCCAGACGCCCTGGTTGGCCGCCAGTAAGGTGGCGGCGGCGACCTGCTCGGTCAGCTCCAGCACCCGCAGGGCATCGCGCGCGGCAATGGTGCCCATGCTCACCTTGTCCTGGTTGTGGCATTCGGTGGAGCGCGAGAACACGCTGGCCGGCATGGTCTGCTTGAGGGCTTCGGCGGTCCAGGCGCTGGCGCCGATCTGCACGGCCTTGAAACCGTGGTTGAGCATGGCCCGCTCAGCCTCGGCGCCGGACAGGTTGCTCGGCAGGCCGTGGTTGTAGCGCACGTCCACCAGCAGCGCGAGCTGGCGGTCGAGCAGGTCGGCGACGTTGGCCACCAGGGTTTTCAGGCTGTCCATGGCGAAGGCGATATGCCCGCCGTAGAAGTGCCCACCGTGCAGCACGCGCTCGGCGTCGCCGTCGATGATCGGGTTGTCGTTGGCGCTGTTCAGCTCGGTTTCGATGAAGCCGCGCAGCCAGCCCAGGCTGTCGGCCAGCACGCCGAGCACATGGGGCGCGCAGCGCAGCGAGTAGCGGTCCTGCAGGCGGTGCAGCGACGGCAGCGGCGCATCGATGGCCAGGTCCTGGCGCAGCCAGGCGGCCACCTGGGTCTGGCCCGGGTGCGGCTTGGCGGCGAACAGGCGCTCGTCGAAGTGCTCCGGGTTGCCCTGCAGGGCAATCACGTTGAGCGCGGTGATGCGCGTGGCCAGTTGCAGCAGGTAGTCGGCGCGGGCGAAGGCCAGGCAGGCCAGGCCGGTCATCACCGCGGTGCCGTTCATCAGCGCCAGCGCTTCCTTGGGGCGCAGCACCAGCGGCTGCCAGCCCAGCTCGCGGTGCACTTCGGCACTGCTGCGGCGCTCGCCTTGGTACAGCACCTCGCGCTCTCCGGACAGGGTGGCGGCCACGTAGGACAGCGGCGTCAGGTCGCCGCTGGCGCCCACCGAGCCTTCTTCGGGGATCAGCGGCAGGATGTCGTGTGCGAGGAACAGTTGCAGGCGCTCCAGCAGCTCCATGCGCACCCCCGACACGCCATGGCTCAACGAGCGCAGGCGCGCCGCCAGCACGGCGCGGGTGGCCGCTGCATCGAGCAGGCGGCCCAGGCCGCAGCCGTGGAAGGTGTACAGGTGACGCGGCAGGCTTTCGACATGCTCCAGCGGCACGGCCACCACGCAGGAGTCGCCGTAACCGGTGGTGACCCCGTAGATCACCCCTTCCTGGTCGAGCAAGGTGTCGAGAAAGCGCGCGCCACGGGCGATGCGTTCGCGGTACGCGGCGTCGTCCTGCAGGCGGCTGGCGGCACGGCGCTCGGCCACTGCCAGCACGTCCTCGATGGCCAGCGGCGCTTCGCCGAAGGTGACAGGCTCATGGGGTTGCATCGTCATCGCTCTTCCAGAAAGGGTAGAAATTGAACCACTGCAGGGGCGCCTGGCGGCAGTAATGGGCCAGGCGCTCGGCGTAGCGGGCCGTCCATTGCTGGATCACCTGGTCACGCTCGGCACGCCGCCATTGCAGCTGTTCGGCGAAAGGTTCCAGGGTGATTTGATAGCGGCCGTTTAGCCTGAGGCAGAACAGCAGGTTGACCGGGCAGCCAAGCAACCCGGCCAGCAGCCACGGGCCTTGCGGGAACGCGGCCGGCTGGCCGAGAAAGTCCACGGTGGCGGTGCGCGCGCCATGCAGCGGCACGCGGTCGCCGGCGATCGCCAGCCACTCGCCGCGCTCCAGGCGTTGCGAGAGCTGCAGCATGATGGCCGGGTCCAGCTCGCTGACCTGAATCAGCCGCAGGTGGGTGGCCCCGGCCTCGCCGAGCAGGCGGTTGAACTGCTCGGCATGGCGGGTGTGCACCAGCACGTTCATGGTCACCTGCTCGCCCAGTTCGGCCAACGCCCGGCATACCTCCAGGTTGCCCAGGTGGGCGCCCACCAGCAGTTGCCCGCGCTCGCCGCGCAGCTGCCCGCGCAATCCGGCCGGGTCGACGATATCGATGTCTTCAAGGCGCAGACGGCCGTTCCACACGTCGAGCTTGTCCAGCAGGGCGTCGGCGAAGGCCATGAACTGGCGAAACACCTGCCACTGGCTGGGCGCTGGCGTCTGCCCGGCGCTGTACCGGTGCAGGTGCTGCTGATACTGCCAGGCGCTGCGCCGGGCGCGCCGGCCAAACAGGAAGAAATAGGCGACGATCACATGGATCAGCGGGCTGAGCAGCCGGCGCCCGAGCAGGCGTGTCAGCAGCGCGGTCAGCTGCATCAGCCGAAAGCTGCCGCGCTCGCGTTGCGCGGCCCAGTGCTGCTCGCTCATCGCCGCCACCGCCGCCAGAGAATCAGTGGGCTGCGCAGGAGCATGCCGAAGAACAGCTTGGCGTGCATCTTCGAGATCAGCGCGTTGTCGTGCACCAGGCGAAAGTGCGACAGGCCGTCCTGCGGGTAGTGCACCCGGGTCGGCAGCCAGCGCATCGGCTGGTTGCGCCAGGCCAGGCGCACCAGGATCTCGGGATCGAAGTCCATGCGCCGGCCCAGCTTGACGCTGTCGATCAGCGCGATGGTGGGCGGCAGCGGATAGACGCGAAAACCGCACATGGAGTCGGGGATGGCCAGTGACAGGCTGTTGATCCACACCCACACGTGGGTGAGGTAGCGGGCATACAGGCGCCCCTTGGGCACGCTGTCGTCGTACTGGGGATAACCGCACACCAGCGCCTGTGGATAAACCTGCGACTGGGCCAGGAAATGGCCGACATCGGCCAGGTCGTGCTGGCCGTCGGCGTCCACCTGCAGGGCGTGGCTGAAGCCCAGCCGCGCGGCCTCGCGCAGGCCGGCCATCACCGCGCCGCCCTTGCCCTGGTTGACCGCCAGTTGCACCAGGTGCACATCCGCGCGCTCGGCCAGCTGGCGCAGCACCTCGGCGCACGGGGCATGGCTGGCGTCATCCACCAGCACACAGGGCAGGCCGGCGCGCAGCAGGTCGTCGACCACCTTGGGCACGGCCTGTTCGTGGTTGTACACCGGGATCACCGCGCAGGGATTATGCACTGGCGGCCTCCAGCAGGATGCGGCCGCTGGCGCAGGCTTGGCCGGCACGGGTGTAGCTGAAGTACAGCTTGCCGCGCTCCGGCTCGAAGCGCAGGTCCAGCTGCAGCGCGTCACCGGGGCGCACCAGTTGCTGGAACTTCAGCACTTCCATGCCGGCGAAGCGCAGGTTGGCGGCCAGCAGCGGTGCAGCGAGGGCGATGGCCCAGTCGAGCTGGACCACGCCGGGCAATACCGGGGTCTGCGGAAAATGGCCGGTGAAGCAGGGCAAGTCCAGCGGCACGGCCAGGCGCAGTTGCAGCTGGTTGTCTTCGCGGGCCTGTGCCAGCACCTCGGGGGCCTGGCTGCGAGCGGCCAGCAGCAACGCCGAGACCTCGGCCTGGGGCAGCTTGCCCTGGGCGTTGTACGGCAGCTGGCGCAGCAGGCGCCAGCGCCGGGGCAGGGCGATGGCCTCGCAGTGTTCGGCCAGGTGCGCACGCAGGCCCTCCAGCAGTGCGCGGCGCCCCTGGTTGCGCAGCGCATGCAGGCCTTCGGCGCTTGGCACCAGCAGGGCACCGAGGAAGGCGCGGCCTTCTTCGATCACCCCCAGGCGCGCCTCGGCGACCCAGGCGTGGGCGCACAAGGCCTGTTCGAGCATGGGCAGGGAGATGCGTTTTTCTTCCAGCTTGACGGTGCGGTCGAGGCGGCCGAGCAGGCGGAAGCGCCCGTCGCTGGCGAACTCGGCGGCATCGGCGCTTTGCTCGACGTGGCCGGCGGGCAGGTAGGGCGAGGCGATGCGCAGGGCGCCGTCGCCATCCTGGCTGAGTACCACGTCGGCGAACGGCTGCCACAGGGCTTCACCCTGGCGCCAGGCGATGCCGCCGGTTTCCGAGCTGCCGAGGATTTCCGTCGGCCACTGGCCGAGGCGCTGGTGCAGGCGTTCGGCGGCTTCGGCGGGCAGTTCGCCGCCGGAGGAAAATACCCGCCGCACCGCGCTCAGCCCGGGCCAGTCGAGGTTGTCGCCCATGCGCTTGAGCAGCGCCGGGCTGGCCACCCAGGCGAACGCCGGGTGTTCGCGGCTGGCGCGTTGCAGGTCTTCGGGGAACGGCTGGGCCCTGCGGGCGAAGCCGCGCCCGGCGCACAGCGGCCACAGCACACGGAACAGCAGGCCGTAGATGTGCTGGGTGGCGACGCTGCCGAGGATGTGCGCATCGCCCAACGATGGGCCCCACAACTGCTCCAGGGCGATGACTTCGTTGCCCAGTTGGCGCAGGCATTTGTCGATGCGCTTGGGCTCGCCGCTGGAGCCCGAGGTGCACAGGCTGATGCGGCACTGCTCGGGGTCGAGGTCGGCGCTGGCCAGTGGCTCGCCCAGCAGGTCGTCGAGCTGTGGGTCGCCCGGCTGGTCGCTGAGCCACAGGTCAACCTGGGCCTGCCAGCGGGCGCGGGTCTGCGCTTGCAGGTCGGCGGTCAACAGCACCTGCGCCCCGGCGCGCCAGGCGCCGAGCAGGGCGATGGCCAGCGTCGCGGCGTCGTCCACATGCACCGCCAGGCGGCGCACGCCCCGGGCTTGCAGGCCGCCGGCCAGGCGCAGGGCTTGCTGGCACAGCGCGGCGTGGTCCAGGGCCGGCGCCTCGGTGACCGGGCGTGGTATGGCCAGCGGGCGCAGCAGGTGTTCGAGGTTGATCCAGTTCATGAGCGTCCTCGCACACGTTGACGTATCAGCCATTCCACGGCGAACAGCAGGCCCATCGCGGCGTAGGCGATCAGGCCGTTGTACAGGGTCCACCAGGCCAGCGGCGCCCACAGGGTCAGGCCGGCGGCGATCAGGCCGTTGACCAGGAAGAACAGGCACCAGGCCTGGGTCACCCGCCGTGTGTAGCGCACCGCTGCCGGTGGCAGTTCGGGTTCGCGCAGCCGCGCCAGGCGCTCGGCCATCGGCATGCCTTGCATCAGGCTGGTGCCGAACAGGCCGAGCATGAAGCTGCTGATCAGCACCGGGTACCAGCGCAGCAGTTGCGCGCTGTCGGACAGCGCCAGCAGCGCGCAGAAACCCAGCGCCGCCAGGGCCATCCACAGGCCGCCGGGGCGTTGTGGCGCGCTCAGTGCGCGGGCCAGCCACAGGCCGCCGAGCAGCAGGGCGAACTGCCACGGGGCGAAGTGGCCCAGGCCGTAGTGCACGGCAAACGGATATAGCACGCCGGCCAGCAGCAGGCCGAGGCCGACCAGGCGTTTCATGCCGCGCTGTTTACCAGGCGATGAACCGCTTCGACCACATCGTTGACGGTGCGTACCGACTTGAAGTCCTCGGCGCTGATCTTCTTGCCGGTCTTGCGCTTGATGTGGTCGAGCAGGTCGATGGCGTCGATGCTGTCGATTTCCAGGTCCTGGTACAGGTGCGATTGCAGGCTGATGCGTTCGGGCTCGAGCTCGAACAGCTCGACCAGGGCGTCACGGAGGGTGTTGAAGATGTCTTCGCGGGTTTGCATGGTGCGGTCTCAGGCGGCCTGGCGGGCGGTGATGAACGCCGCGAGGGTGGCGACGTTGGTGAAATGGCTGCGGGTGTCCTTGGCATCGGCGTCGATCTTGATGCCGTAGCGCTTCTGGATCGCCAGGGCCAGTTCGAGGGCGTCCACCGAGTCCAGGCCCAGGCCTTCGCCGAACAGTGTCTGCGCGTCGTCGATGTCCTGCACGCTGATGTCTTCCAGGCCCAGGGCGTCGATGATCAGTTGCTTGATGTCACGGTTCAGGTCGTGTTGTGCATCGCTCATCGGTGGCGAGCTCCTTGTTGTAGTACTGGTGCAGGTAATCATTGAGTTTGCGCGACGCCAGGGGCGCCGGGCCAAGGCTGGCGAAGGCCTGGGGGTCGATGTCGGCGCCGACGCGCAGGCTGAAGTGCACGCGCCGCCGGGGGATGCGGTACCAGGGCTCGTGCTTGGTCAGGGTGGTGGGGCTGACCTGGATGATCACCGGTGTGATGATTTTCGCACCGCGCAGGGCGATCGCGGCGGCGCCACGATGGAAGGCCGGGGCCTGGCCGGGCGGGGTGCGGGTGCCTTCGGGGAAGATCACCAGCGGCTGGCCTTGCTGCAGCGAGGCGGCGGCGCTGTCGAGCATGTCCAGGCTGCCATCGTTGCCGATGTACTGCGCCTCGCGCACCGGCCCTCGGGTGAAGGGGTTGCCGAACAGGCTGTGCTTGACCACGCAGTTGGCGTCGCGCACCCGCCCGAGCAGGAACACCACGTCGATCAATGAAGGGTGGTTGGCGATGATCATCTGCCCGCGCCGGCCCAGGCGATCGGCGCCTTTGATCTCGAAGGTGAGCACACCGAGGCCGCGCATGATCAGGATGAACCGCCAGAACAGCCAGCCGATGGTGCGCCGTGCGCGTTGGCGATGCTGTTCGCCATTGCCCGGCAGGCAGGCCAGCAGCGGGAACACCAGCAGGCGCAGGCACAGCCCGCCCAGGCCGAACAGCAAAAAGCTCAGGGCGGTGGCCACCAGGCGCCACAGGTAGGCGTCGCGGGGGCGGTTCATGGCTGACGTTGCCAGTTCCATGTGCGACGGCTCCAGGTGTGGGAAAAGGCGTTCTGGCCGTTGAGCGAGGCGTGCAGCCAGGCCAGGGCATGGGGCAGCTCGGCGGCTGGCGCTGTCAGTGTCGGCCCAAGGGACAACTGCCATTGCTGGCCGGGGGTGAGCAGCAGCGCCACGGCGTAGGCGAACGGCACATCGCTGATGCAGGGCGCGTAGGCGGCCGGGGGTTGTTCTTCGGTGACGATCAGCAGCACCGCCGGTGCGCCTTCGGCGAGCAGCGCGGCGGCTTCCACGGCGCCTTGCTCGAAACCGTCGCCGGCGGCGGCCAGGGCGGTCATCTCGCAGGTTTGCCCGCGCATGATCGACCATAGGCCGATCATCGCGTTGTGCACTGACAGGCTGAACTGGGTCGGCGACAAGGGCTGCTGACTGGCCAGTTCGCTGAGAATCGAGAAGGTGCGTGGGGTTTCACCATGCCGCGAGACGAACACCAGTGGCAGGTTGGCGTGACCTTCGGCCAACGGCCAGCCGACGGCAAAGGCCATGCGTGCCATATGGCTCAGGCGGCGGCGCTGCAATGCCGGCAGGAACGCCACGTCCGGCGCCTGTTCGGCGCAGGGCTCGTGTTCGGCGCCGTCCGCCCAGGCCTGCCAGTCGGCAGCGCTCTGCAGGCCTGGGGCCCAGGCACGCCATTGGCTGATGTCGAAGGTGATCATGATGAGTGTGACGATTCCGCCCTGAGGGAGTTCCTGCCCGTGGGAATGACTCGGAGCACGCGCCGTGCGGGCTTGGCGCACGGGAAGGTGGCGCGCATTATCCCGGTGCACGGGGCCTGTATCAATCCACATGATGGCTATCGGACAACATCCACACTCATATGCGTCATGTCCTCTTGCATGGCTGCACAGTTTCCGACGGTCGGTTACTCGCAGGTTGTCAGGCTGCCTACCGTCCACTTGAGCGAACAACGCTGGCCAATGGCGCAGTGTCGCCACATACTCGGGCATTCGTTGATACACGGAGGTCTGACATGCGGCGCGTGGTGTTCAATCAGAAAGGTGGCGTGGGCAAATCGAGCATTGCCTGCAATCTCGCGGCCGTGAGTGCCAGCGAAGGCTACCGGACCCTGCTGATCGACCTGGATGCCCAGGCCAACTCGACCCAGTACCTGACCGGCCTGACCGGCGACGATATCCCCATGGGCATCGCCGACTTCTTCAAGCAGTCGCTGTCCAGCGGCCCGTTCGCCAAGAAGAACAAGGTCGATATCTACGAAACACCGTTCGACAACCTGCATGTGGTCACCGCCACGGCAGAGCTGGCCGACCTGCAGCCCAAGCTCGAGGCCAAGCACAAGATCAACAAGCTGCGCAAACTGCTCGAAGAGCTGGATGAGGACTACGAGCGGATCTACATCGATACCCCGCCGGCTCTCAATTTTTACGCCGTTTCCGCGCTGATCGCCGCTGATCGCGTATTGATCCCCTTTGACTGCGACAGCTTCTCGCGCCAGGCCCTGTATGGCCTGCTGGCCGAGATCGAGGATTTGAAGGAAGACCACAACGACGAGCTGGTGGTGGAAGGCATCGTGGTCAACCAGTTCCAGTCACGCGCCAGCCTGCCGCAGCAGATGCTCGACGAACTGCTGGCCGAGGGGTTGCCGGTGCTGCCGGTGTATCTGAGCAGCTCGGTGAAGATGCGTGAGTCCCACCATGCCAGTTTGCCGCTGATTCATTTGGAGCCACGGCACAAGCTGACTCAGCAGTTTGTTGAGTTGCATGATTTGCTGGAGCGCAGTGCGTGAGGGCTAACAGGGGTTCGCCGAAGGTTTTTTGGCGCCTGTGAGATCGAGCGCCGCCCGCGCGGCGCATCGCTGGCAAGCCAGCTCCCACATTTGTTTCGGGCCAATTATGCCTGTGAAGGTACCGCTGCCCGCCTTGGTGCATGTCTTGAGTCAGGCGAGGCGCCAGTGATGCCCACCTCAATATCGAGTCGAACCAACAAGGCGGACAGTGATGAACCTGCAGGAGTAACTGGCCCGAAACAGATGTGGGAGCTGGCTTGCCAGCGATGCGCCGCGCGGGCGGCGCTCGATCTGATAGGCGCTGCAAATCTTTCGCCGAACACCTGTCAGCCCTGACGCAACCCCCTCAAACCCCTTGCCCGCGCAACCATTCCAGCAACGATTGGAGTGGAAACGCCCCAGCCTGGCGCGCCACTTCACGCCCATTCCTGAACAGAATCAAACTGGGGATCGAGCGAATGCCCAGTTGCCCGGCAAGGTTGCGGTTGGCTTCGCTGTCCAGCTTGGCCAGGCGGCAACGGCCAGCCAGCTGGCGGGCGGCCTGTTCGAAGGTGGGTGCGAAGCTCTTGCACGGCCCACACCAGTCGGCCCAGACATCCAGCAGCAGCGGCAGGTCGCCCTTGATCTGGGCGGCGTAGTTGCTTTCGCTCAGCTCGAACGGGGTGCTCAACAGCACATCCTGTTTGCAGCGGCCGCATTTCGGGCTGTCACCCAGGCGGTCGGCGGGGATGCGGTTGAGGCCGTTGCAGTGGGGGCAGGGGATTACCAGCGGATTGGACATTGGGGTCTCCAGTCGAAAGATTCAGGGGCCGCTATACGGCCCAATCGCCGGCAAGCCGGCTCCCACAGGGTAGGCGCGATCATTGTGGGAGCCGGCTTGCCGGCGATCGAGGGCGAAGCCCTCGCAGGGTTTCACATGCAGCGATGAAATCAGGAAGAGCAACTGATCTCCAGGTGCTTGCCCCACTCCGGTGGGCGCTCGGCATAAGCCTGCATTCCAGCCTGCTCCTCGAACGGCGTGCTCAACACCTGATGCAGCCGCCGCACCTCACTGTAGTCACCCGCCTCAGCCGCTTCGATGGCCTTCTGCGCCAGGTAATTGCGCAGCAGATACAACGGATTGACCGCATGCATCCGCTCGCGCCGCCCTTCGGCATTGCCCGGCTCACGCTGGCAGCGCGCCAGGTACTCGGCGCCCCAGGCGTCGAAACCGGCCAGGTCGATGAAGTCGTCGCGCACCACCTGCAGCGCTTCGGCCACCGGCCGCTCGCCGAGCCTGCGGAAGAACAAGGTGTAGTCCACGCCACCGCTCTGCATGCGCTGCAGCAGGCGTTCGACCAGCGCCATGTCGTCATCTTCGGCCGTGGTCAGGCCCAGGCGGCGGCGCATCAGGTCGAGGTAGTGGGCCTGGTACAGCGGCAGGAACAGCGCCAGCACTTCCTTGAGCGGCTCGACCTCGATCACCGTGGTCAGGGCCTGGGCCAGGGCGCTGAGGTTCCAGTGGGCAATCGGTACCTGGTTGGCGTAGCTGTAGCGGCCACGGTCGTCGGAGTGGTTGCAGATGAAGTTGGCGTCGAAGTCGTCGAGGAAGGCGTAGGGGCCGAAGTCGAAGGTGATGCCGAGGATCGACATGTTGTCGGTGTTCATCACCCCATGGCAGAAGCCATAGGCCTGCCAGCGGGCGATCAGCTCGGCGTTGCGCTCGACGATGGTGCGGAACATGGCCAGGTAGGGCTGCTCGGCGTCGCGGCATTCGGGGTAGTGCTGCTCCAGTACATGGTCGATCAGCACCCGCTGCTGCTCGGGCTGTTTGGTGTAGTAGAAGTATTCGAAGTGGCCGAAGCGCACGTGGCTCTGGGCCAGGCGCAGCAGCATGGCGGCACTTTCGCGGGTTTCGCGCCACACCGGGGTGCTCGAGCCGATCACGCACAGTGCGCGGCTGCTGGGGATGCCCAGGGCGTGAAGGGCTTCGGAGGCGAGGAACTCACGGATCGACGAGCGCAGTACCGCGCGGCCGTCGCCCATGCGCGAGTAGGGGGTCTGGCCGGCGCCCTTGAGGTGCAGGTCCCAGTGCTCACCGGCGTCGTTGACTACTTCGCCCAGCAGCAGGCCGCGGCCATCGCCCAGGCGCGGGTTGTACGAGCCGAACTGGTGGCCGGAATAGACCATCGCCCGCGGGTCGGCCTGCTCCCACAGCTTGTGGCCGCCGAACAGCTCGGCGAACACCGGCAGTTCGGCCTGGGCCGGGTCGAGGTCGAGCAGGGCCATGGCCGATGTGCTGGCGACGACCAGGCGCGGCTCGGCGATCGGCTCGGGCAGGACCTGGGTGGAGAAGGCGTCGCCGAGCTGGGCGAAGCGGTTGTCGAAGCTGAGGTGGTCGAGGGACTTCACGGGGCCTGCTCCTGGATTCGGTGCGATTGGGGCCGCCTTGCGGCCCTTCGCGGGTAAACCCGCTCCCACAGGGATCGCGTTGGCTCTGTGGGAGCGGGTTTACCCGCGAACGAGGGCGTAGCCCTCGCAACGATTCTCGACAGGATAAAGGATCTGAGTCCGGTCAGGCGCCCGGCGTGCCATCCGGCTTCGGCTGCTCCATCGGGATCAGTTGCTGCTTGCCGCCTTTGGTATCCATCACGAACACCTCCACCTGGCGTACCGAGATCTTGATGCCGTGCGCCTTGAACTCGCGGTTGATGTAGCGGTTGAGCTCATCCAGCGTCGGGTTGCGGTCGCCCAGGTCGCGCACATGCATGCGCAGCTCATGGTCCAGCGAGCTCTCGCCGAAGTTGAGGAAGTACACGATCGGCTCCGGGTCCTTGAGCACCCGCGGGTTCTCGTGGGCGCCCTTGAGCAGGATGTCGCGCACCAGGTCCAGGTCCGAGCCGTAGTCGATGCCCAGTTTCAGCGTCACCCGGGTGACCGTGTCGGTCAGCGACCAGTTGATCAGCTGGCCGGTGATGAAGGTCTTGTTGGGGACGATGATGTCCTTGCGGTCGAAGTCGGTGATGGTGGTGGCGCGGATGCGGATCTTGCTCACCGTGCCGGACAGGTTGCCGATTGTGATGGTGTCGCCGATCCGTACCGGGCGCTCGAAGAGGATCATGATGCCGGAGATGAAGTTGGCGAAGATCTCCTGCATGCCGAAGCCAAGGCCCACCGACAACGCCGCCACCAGCCATTGCAGCTTGTCCCAGCTGACCCCGAGGGTCGACAGGGTACTGACGATGCCGACCCCGACGATGATGTACGACAGCAGCGTGGTGGTGGCGTAGGCGCTGCCCTGGGCCAGGTTCAGCCGCGACAGCACCAGCACTTCGAGCAGGCCCGGCAAGTTGCCGGCCAGGGCGAAGGTGATGCCGACGATCACCAGCGCCCCCAGCAGGTCGCCGAGGCTGATCGGCACCATGCTGGCGGCGGCGCCAGTGCCGCTGGTGTATTCGTAGAGGGTGAAGTTGTTGAGGTAGGAGAACACCGAAATCAGGTCTGCCCACACCCAGTACAGGCCGGCGATGAAACCACCCAGCAGGGCCAGGCGGATCAGGCGCAGGGACTGCTGGTTGACCTGTTCGATGTCCAGGGTCGGCTCTTCGACCGGTACTTCGCCGTCCAGGCCTTCCTTGACCGCCTGGCGTTTGCTCAGGGCGCGCTGGTAGGCCAGGCGCCGTGCCGCCACCGACAGGCCACGCACGAAGGCGGCCTCGATCACCAGCCAGAACAGCAGCAGGTAGAGGGTGTAGATCAGGCGGTCGGTGAGTTTGAGCGCGGTGTAGTAGTAGCCGAAGCACACCGCCACGAACAGGGCGATGGGCAGGGCGGTGAAGGCCACCCCGACCGCGCGGCGGAACAGCGAGGTGTCGCGGTGCGCCGGGCTGCTCAGCAGCAGGCGGCTGAGCAGCCAGGCCATCAGTGCATAGCAGGCCAGCACCACGCCGATGCCCAGCACGTCGTCGGCCAGTGCCGAGGGCTGGTGCTCGGCCACTGCCACCACGCCCACCAGGGCCAGTACCACGGTGCCCAGCCGGCGCACCCAGCCACGCAGGAACTCGACCTGCGGCTTGTGCCAGCGGAAGTGGATCTCGGCCACGCCGCCTGGGGCGAGGATGCGGTAGGCGGTGTAGAACACCAGCCAGGCCTGGGCCAGTTGCCAGAGCGCGGCGCCGAGGTTGGCGTTCTGCCCGCGGGCGTCGATCTGCAGGGCGTAGCTGCCCAGCGCCAGGGCCAGGGCCACCGGCATGGCCAGGAGGATGTTGATCAGGATCGCCTGGGGCGTGTGCCACTGGCTGTCACGCTTGAAGTGGCCTATGTCCTGATGAACCTTGCCCAGGCGCTGGTACAGGTACTTGCGTCGCCACAGCAGGGCGCCGATCACCAGCAGCAGCGGCAGGAACAGCAGCGGGCGCTGGCTGAGGCCGTCGGCCAGCTCCTTGATCCCCGAGCCCCAGGGCAGGCTGGCGACCTGTTCGGCCAGGCGCTCCGGCACGAAGCGCAGCCATTCCCAGTCCAGCGGCTTGTTGCTGGGGATCCAGAACATCTGCTCATCCAGGGTGGTGCGCAGGTTCTGGGCGGTGCTGAGCAGTTGCTTCTGGTTCAGTTGCAGGGTGATCGATTCGTTGAGCAGCGCGGAGAGTTCGCGGTTCAGGCGTTCGAGCAGGTCGCCACGGGTGATCGCCACTTCCAGCAGGGCCTTGCGCAATTGCGGTGTGGCGTCTTCCTGCGGCTGGTTGGCCAGCAGCTTGTCCACGTAGCTGGACGGGCTGCTCATCTGCTCGCGTTGCTGGTTGATCTCGAATTGGTACAGGCGGATATCGGCGATCTGGTCGGCCAGGTCACGGTCGACTTTCAGGTGCGGCAGGGCCTGTTTCTGTTTGTAGAGGATCTTCGACAGCAGCAGGCTGCCCTTGAGCACGTTGATCTGCTCGTCCAGCGCCTGGTCGGCCTGGGTCAGGCTGTCCAGCTGCTGCTTGGTCCTGAGGTTCTGCTGGGTCAGCTCGTTCAGGCGGTCGGTGCTTTTAAGCAGGTAATCCGACAGCTTGAGGTTGGCGGTGCTCTCGTTGGCCAGCACGGTACTGCCGCCGGCCTTCTGCGCTTCGATCGACTGCTGGGTGACGGCCTGCTGGGATTGGGCCAGGCGCTTGTCGTTGATCAGCGTCTGCAGGTCCTGGATCTCTTGCTCCAGCCGCGCGGCGCGGGCGATCAGCAGGTCGTGACGGGCGTTGCCCAGGTCTTGCAGCTGGCTGTTGGCAGCCAGTTCCTGGCGGCGCAGCAGGGTCAGGGCGTTGAGCGAGGCCAGCTCGGCGTTGAGCTGGTTGCGCAGGTCGCTGGTCAGCGCCTTGCCGCCGTCCTTGCCGCTCTTCAGGCTGTTGTTGATCTGCTGGGCGCGGGTCTGGTTGCTGCTGATCTCGGCCTGGGCCCGTTCAGGCCGGGTCTGCGAGTTGATGATCAGGCTGTTGGCTTCGGACAGGGCTTTTTGCAGCTCGCCCTGCTGGGTGCTGCGCTCGCTGAGCATCTGTTCGAGCTGCGGCACCGTGAGGTTGGCGTAGCGTTGGGCCACGGGTATGGCGCTGGCGCCCTTGAGCTTGATCAGCTCGCGCTGGCTGTCGCGGGTTTCCTGGGGGGCAGTGGCCAGTTGCTGCTTGAGGGCTTCAAGCTTCTGCTCGCTGTCCTCCTTGCTGGCCAGCAGCGCCAGGGTCTGCTCCAGCACTTGCTGCACGGCCTTCTGTTCGGCTTCGGGCAGCTTGCGCTCGGCGATCTTGTCGAGGCTGTTCTGGATGCCCGAGGTGGTCGGGACTTCCGCCGCGGTGGCCGCGAACGAGAGGGTCAGGCACAGCCCCAGCAGGGCTGCGCGGCAGTAATGGCGCAGGGACATAGGCAGGATTCTTGTGCTACGGGGCAAATCGGAGTTTAGAGGAACAAGCCGGGGCCAGGCCGGGTACCTTCGGGGAATCTGACGCCGACTTTCTGGATCTTGTTCCCGTCCATGACCGCGACGGTCCAGATCGTGCCGTGCCATTCGATCTGGTCGCCTACTACTGGAGCGCCTCCGACCTTCTGTCGGATGAACTGCGCCAGCGGCATTTTCGCGTCCAGGCCGTCGAGTTTCAGGCCATAAAGTGCGGCCACCGCGCCCAGTTCGGCATCGCCTTCGAGCACGAAGTCGCCGAAGAAGCGCAGGTCCAGGCCACGTTGTGGCGCCTGGCTGAACAGCTTACCCAGGGCCGGCAGGTTGTGTTCGTGGCCGATCACGCAGAGCATGTCGCCGACTTCCAGCACGGTACTGCCCGAGGGGTGCAGCAGTTGTTCGCTGCGAAACAGCGCGGCGATGCGCGTGCCCTCGGGCATCTTCAGTTCGCGCAGGGCGGCGCCGATGCACCACTTCTCGGCGCCCAGGCGGTAGACGAACAGCTCCCACTCGCTGGTGATGTGCACTTCCAGCGCCGAGCGCGAAATCGGTGCCGGGTCTGGCGGTACCGTGACCTTGAGCAGCTTTGCCATCCACGGCAGGCTGGTGCCCTGCACCAGCAGCGACACCAGCACGATGAAGAACGCCAGGTTGAAGAACAGCTGCGCGTCCGGCAGGCCGGCCATCAGCGGGAACACCGCGAGGATGATCGGTACCGCGCCGCGCAGGCCGACCCAGCTGATGAAGCCCTTTTCACGGCCGTGGAAGGCCTTAAACGGCAGCAGCGCGGCGACCACCGACAGCGGCCTGGCAACCACGATCATCCACAGCGCCAGGCCCAGTGCCGGCAGGGCGATGGGCAGCAGGTCGTGGGGCGTGACCAACAGGCCCAGCACCAGGAACATGCCGATCTGCGCAAGCCAGGCCATGCCGTCGAGCATGTGCAGGATGCCGTGGCGGCTGCGCACCGGCCTGTTGCCCAGCACCAGCCCGCACAGGTAGACGGCGAGGAAGCCGCTGCCGTGCAGGGCGTTGGTCAGCGAGAACACCGCAAGGCCGCCGGCTATCACCAGGATCGGGTACAGGCCGCCGGCCAGGTTGATGCGGTTGACCAGCTGCAGCATCAGCCAGCCGCCGCCCAGGCCCAGCAGCGTACCGATGCCGAATTCGCGCAGCAGGTGGGTGAGCAGGCTCCAGTGCAGGCCGGTCTGGCCGCTGGCGATCATGTCGATCAGGGTGACGGTGAGGAACACCGCCATCGGGTCGTTGCTGCCCGATTCGATTTCCAGGGTGGCCGTGACCCGTTCGTTGAGGCCCTTGCCGCCGAGCAGCGAGAACACTGCCGCGGCGTCGGTGGAGCCGACGATGGCGCCGATCAGCAGGCCCTGGATCATGCTCAGGTTGAACAGCCAGGCGGCGACCATACCGGTCAGCGCGGTGGTGATCATCACGCCCACCGTGGCCAGCGACAACGCCGGCCACAAGGCTACGCGAAAGCTGGCTACCCGAGTGCGCAGGCCGCCGTCGAGCAGGATCACCGCCAGCGCCAGGTTGCCCACCAGGTAGGCGGTCGGGTAGTTGTTGAAGATGATGCCGCCGCCATCCACGCCAGCGACCATGCCGACGGCGAGGATGATGACCAGGATCGGGATGCCCAGGCGCGATGACAGCGAGCTGACCAGGATACTTGCACCCACCAGCAATGCGCCGATCAAGAACAGGCTGTTGATGGTGCTTGCATCCAAAGGCAGGTACTCCGGGACAGCGGGGGAATGAGGGACGTGCAGCCGTGAACTAGCAGGTCGCGTGCCAATCGATTCTAACCTGATGAATTGGCAGGCTGTAAAGCGTTTCCGCATATGAAAAAAGGCACCTCGAGAGGTGCCTTTTCTTGTGTTGCCTATGCGGGCCCTTTCGCGGGTGAACCCGCTCCCACAGGGATATCACTGGCCTCAAGGGCAGTGTGGTACCTGTGGGAGCGGGTTTACCCGCGAAGAGGCCGGTGCAGGCTTACGCCTGCTTCACTTCACGCATCGGCTTGCCCTTCACCGGTGCATCGCCCGCCACGTAGTACTTGGCGGTGCTGCGCGGCAGTGGCTTGCGGCCACGGATCTTGTCGGAGATTTTCTCGGCGATCATGATCGTGGTGGCGTTGAGGTTGCCGGTGATGATCAGCGGCATGATCGACGCGTCGACCACACGCAGGCCCTGCATGCCATGCACGCGGCCTTCGCCATCCACTACCGCCATGTCGTCGGTGCCCATCTTGCACGAGCAGGACGGGTGGAAGGCGGTTTCGGCGTGCTCGCGGATGAACTTGTCCAGCTCTTCGTCGGTTTGCACGTGGGCGCCCGGGCTGATCTCACGACCGCGGTACGGGTCCAGCGCCGGCTGGGCCATGATTTCGCGGGTCAGGCGGATGCCGTCGCGGAACTCCTGCCAGTCCTGCTCGGTGGCCATGTAGTTGAACAGGATGCTCGGGTGCTGGCGCGGGTTCTTCGACTTGGCCTGGATGCGACCACGGGCGGGCGAGCGCATGGAGCCCATGTGCGCCTGGAAACCGTGCTCTTTCACGCCGTTCGAGCCGTTGTAGTTAATCGCTACCGGCAGGAAGTGGTACTGGATGTTCGGCCACTTGAACTCAGGGCGAGTACGGATGAAACCACCGGCCTCGAACTGGTTGCTGGCGCCGATGCCGGTGCCGTTGAACATCCACTCGGCGCCAATGGCCGGCTGGTTCCACCACAGCAGCGATGGGTACAGCGACACCGGCTGGGTGCAGGCGTACTGCAGGTACAGCTCCAGGTGGTCCTGCAGGTTCTCGCCGACGCCCGGCAGGTCGTGGACCACCGGGATGTCGAGGCTTTCCAGCAGAGCGCGCGGGCCGACGCCGGAACGCTGCAGCAGCTGCGGCGAGGCGATGGCGCCGGAGCTGACGATGACTTCCTTGCGCGCACGGGCTTCGACGCGCTCTTCGCTGTCGCCAACCAGGTAGGTCACGCCAACGGCACGCTTGCCGTCGAACAGCACGCGGTCGCTCAGGGCGTGGGTGACGATGGTCAGGTTCGGGCGCTTCTTGGCCTGGTCCAGGTAACCACGGGCGGTGCTGGAGCGACGGCCGTTCTTGGTTACCGAACGGTCCATCGGGCCGAAGCCTTCCTGCTGGTAGCCGTTCAGGTCTTCGGTGCGCGGGTAGCCGGCTTGCACGCCGGCTTCGACCATGGCGTGGAACAGCGGGTTGTTGCCGGCCTTGGGCGTGGCAACGCTGACCGGGCCTTCGCCGCCGTGGTAGTCGTTGGGGCCGATGTCGCGGGTTTCCGCTTTGCGGAAGTACGGCAGGCAGTCCAGGTAGGTCCAGTCTTCCAGGCCTGGCAGTTCAGCCCAGCCGTCGAAGTCCATGGCGTTGCCGCGGATGTAGCACATGCCGTTGATCAGCGAAGAGCCACCCAGGCCCTTGCCACGGCCACATTCCATGCGGCGGCCGTCCATGTGCGGCTCTGGGTCGGTCTCGTAGGCCCAGTTGTAGCGGCGGCCCTGCAGCGGGAAGGCCAGGGCGGCCGGCATCTGGGTGCGGAAGTCGAAGCGGTAGTCGGGGCCGCCGGCTTCCAGCAGCAGGACGGTGACGCTGGCGTCTTCGGTCAGGCGGGTGGCCAGGGTGTTACCGGCCGAGCCGGCACCGACGATGATGTAGTCATATTCCATGGCATTTCTCCGAAATGCAGCGGCAAGCTTCTAGCTACAAGCTGCAAGGAAAGCAGTCGTGCGAAGCTTGCGAATGGATTAGGCCTGCAAGGGCCGGTGGCATGACGCCGACCGGCTCTTTCTTGCAGCTTGAGGCTTGAAGCTTGCAGCTCTCGGTCTTAGAAGACCGAGTTGTAGCCGCCCAGCTCGACCTGGACCGACTTGATGCGGGTGTATTGAGCCAGCGAGCTGACGCCGTTCTCACGGCCGACGCCCGACTGCTTGTAGCCGCCAACCGGCATCTCTGCCGGCGATTCGCCCCAGGCGTTGATCCAGCAGATACCGGCTTCCAGCTGGTGGATGATGCGGTGGGCGCGGCTGATGTCGTTGGTGCACACGCCGGCGGCCAGGCCGTACTCGGTATCGTTGGCACGGCGGATGACTTCTTCCTCGGTCTCGTAGCTGAGGATGCTCATCACTGGGCCGAAGATCTCTTCCTTGACGATGGTCATGTCGTCGGTGCAGTCGGTGAACACGGTCGGGGCAACGAAGGCGCCCTTGGCGAAATCACCCTCGGTCAGACGCTCGCCGCCGCACAGCACGCGGGCACCTTCTTCTTTGCCCTTGGCGATGTAGCCCAGCACGCTTTCCATGTGGGCGAAGCTGACCAGTGGGCCGAAGTTGGTGTTCTCGTCTTCCGGGTTGCCGACACGGATGCGGGCAACGCGCTCGGCGATCTTGGCTTCGAAGGCCGCTTTCATCGAGGCAGGGATGAACACGCGGGTGCCGTTGGTGCAGACCTGACCGGAGCTGTAGAAGTTGGCCATCATGGCGATGTCGGCGGCCTTGTCCAGGTCGGCGTCGGCGCAGATGATCAGCGGCGACTTGCCGCCCAGTTCCATGGTGACTTCCTTGAGCGACGAGCTCGAGGCGCTGGCCATGACTTTCTTGCCGGTGGTGGTGCCGCCGGTGAACGAGACTTTCTCGATGCGCGGGTGTTCGGTCAGCCAGGTGCCGACTTCACGGCCGCTGCCGGTCAGGACGTTGAACACGCCGTTCGGCAGGCCGGCTTCGGTGTAGATCTCGGCCAGTTTCAGGGTGGTCAGCGAGGTGACTTCCGATGGCTTGAAGATCATCGCGTTGCCGGCGGCCAGGGCCGGGGCGGATTTCCACAGGGCGATCTGGATCGGATAGTTCCACGCGCCGATACCGGCGGTCACGCCCAGCGGCTCGCGGCGGGTGTAGACGAAGGACGATTCGCGCAGCGGGATCTGCTCGCCTTCGATGGCCGGTACCAGGCCTGCGTAGTACTCCAGCACGTCGGCGCCGGTGACGATGTCGACGTAGCGGGTTTCGGAGTACGACTTGCCGGTGTCCAGGGTTTCCAGCTGGGCCAGCTCGTCGTTGCGCTCGCGCAGGATGTCGACGGCGCGGCGCAGGATGCGCGAACGCTGCATGGCAGTCATGGCAGCCCAGACTTTCTGGCCGCGTTCGGCGCTTTCGACGGCCTTCTCGACGTCCGCCTGGGTGGCGCGCTGCACATAGGCGAGGACTTCGCCGGTGGCCGGGTTGATGGCCTCGAAGGTGGCATCGCTGCCAGCGTCGACGTAAGCGCCATCAATGTAGAGTTTTTGCGTTCCGAAACGGGCCATAGTGTCCTCGCAAGTGCAGTGTGTGGTTGGCTGCCGCGTCACGCTCCTGCCGGTTGGCCAGTGGCTGTGCGCGGTGGTTCAGCGGCCTGGTCGTTAGTGCCCAGGGTGTGCTGTTTAGCCAGTTGTAGATCCATGTATTCGTAAGCAATCCGTATCGCCTGGTCGGTGTCGAATGCGTCACCCGACAAGGCGCCACGCAACCAGAGGCCGTCGATCAGGGCTGCCAGCCCGCGGGCAGCCTTGCGCGCATGGTAGAGCGGCAGGGCGCGGCGGAACTGGCAGCACAGGTTGGAATACAGGCGGTGATCGTTGATCCGCTGCAACCTGTGCAAAGACGGCTGGTGCATGCTGGAGGCCCAGAAGGCCAGCCAGGTTTTCATTGCCGGGCCGTTCACCTGGCTCGCATCGAAGTTGCCTTCGATGATCACTTTCAGGTGAGCGCGCGGGCTGTCGTCCGTCAGGGCCTGGCGACGTGCGGCCACGCCCTCGTTGAGCATGCTCATGATGTAGCCCATCGTCGCTGCGATCAGGCCGTTCTTGTCCTGAAAGTAGTGACTGATGATGCCGTTCGACACGCCGGCCAAACGGGCAATCAGCGCAATGCTGGCGTCCCCCAGTCCGACCTGATCGACCGCCTGCAGGGTGGCTTCGATCAACTGCTGGCGGCGGATGGGTTGCATACCGACCTTGGGCATCTTGCTATCTCCTCAGGCCTGCGAGCAGACGACGGGCGGCTGACTCGGCGAAGGCCAGTCTATTTTGTTTTGATTGAACGTTCAATCAATAAAGAATAAGCTCTGCGACAATTTGTGCCATTGACAGTTTTCAAGCGGTCAACGGGACACGGATTGACACCCCAGGAAATCGCGTAACCCCCGGAATACAAGGCGTTGACGGGCATGAGCGATGCAAAGACAGATTCTGCCGAGCGGTCACAGGCTGCGCGGTCGGTCCTTGGAGCGGGCCTGGTGGCTGTGGCGAATGCGCACACTCCTCAGCGGAGATGCGGATCGGCGACAGGTCACCCGTCTGTTTTCTTGCAGCGTTTCTAATCGGGATCACGGTTTCCAGGGTGCCTTTTATAACACCTGACGCTGTAGGGCTATTGCACCAATTGCGTCGGACATAACTGTTTAGCCTCCACTGCCGCACTGCCCGGAGCATTCGAGCAATGAGTTCTGCTTCCCTAACCAACCCCCCTGCCGAGCGGGTACGGGTCAACCGCGTGGTGTTCTACACCTCGGCGCTGCTGATCCTCGTTCTGACGGCCTTGCTGATCGCTGTACCCGAAACCGCCGGCCAGGTGCTCGGTGTCGCCCAGAAATGGCTGACCCGCACCTTCGGCTGGTACTACATGCTGGTAATCTGCGGTTACCTGCTGTTCGTCGTTTACCTGGCCTTCTCCGACTACGGCAAGCTCAAGCTGGGCGGCAAGGACGACACCCCCGATTTCAGCTACGGCGCCTGGGCCGGCATGCTGTTCTCCTCCGGTATCGGTATCTCGCTGCTGTACTTCGGCGCGTCCGAGCCGCTGGACCACTACTTCAACCCACCGGAAGGCACGCCTGCCAGCCTCGAGGCCGCGCGCCAGGGCCTGCAACTGACCTTCCTGCACTGGGGCCTGCACGGCTGGGCGATCTACGCCCTGGTGGGCCTGGCCGTGGGTTACTTCGCTTACCGTCACAACCAGCCGCTGGCGCTGCGCTCGGCGCTGTACCCGCTGGTCGGTGAGCGTTGGGTCAAGGGCGGTGCCGGCCATGCCGTGGACATCTTCGGCATGTTCGTCACCCTGCTGGGCCTGGTGACCAACCTGGGGATCGGTTCGATGCAGGTGGCCTCGGGCCTCGAGTACCTGTTCGGCATGGACCACAGCAAGACCAACCTGCTGGCGGTGATCCTGACCATGGCCGGCGTGGCCACCATCGCTGCGGTATCGGGCGTGGAAAACGGCATTCGTCGTTTGTCCAACCTGAACATCCTGCTGTTCAGCGGCCTACTGATTTTCGTGTTGCTGGCCGGTAACACCCTGCACCTGTTCAACGGCTTCGTGCAGAACATCGGCGACTACCTCAACGGTATCGTGCTGAAGACCTTCGACCTGTATGTGTACGAAGGCGCGGGTGACAAGTCCGAGCGCTGGCTGGGCCTGTGGACCGTGTTCTACTGGGCCTGGTGGATCTCCTGGGGCCCGTTCGTCGGCATGTTCATCGCCCGTATTTCCAAGGGCCGTACCGTGCGTCAGCTGGTCAGCGGCGTGCTGCTGATCCCGCTGGGCTTCACCCTGGCCTGGCTGTCGATCTTCGGCAACACCGCGCTGGACCTGGTGATCAACCAGGGCGCCGTGGAGCTCGGCAAGACAGCGCTCGAACAGCCGTCAATGTCGATCTACCAGTTACTCGAATACTTCCCGGCGTCGAAAATCGTCATCGGTGTAGCGGTATTCGTTGGCTTCGTGCTGTTCCTCACCCCAGCTGACTCGGGCGCGGTGATGATGGCCAACCTGTCGTGCAAAGGCGGCAAGGTGGACGAAGACGCCCCGCACTGGATGGTGGTGTTCTGGTCGGTGGTGATCACCCTGGTGACCATCGGCCTGCTGTTCGCCGGCAACTTCGAAGCCATGCAGACCATGGTGGTGCTGGCTGGCCTGCCGTTCTCGGTGGTGCTGGTGCTGTTCATGTTCGGCCTGATGAAGGCGATGAAGCAGGACGTCGCCGTCGAGAACGAGCGCGCAGAACTGGCCGCCCGTGGCCGTCGCGGCTTCAGTGAGCGCCTGAGCCAGCTGGACCTGCAGCCGACCCAGGCCGTGGTGCAGCGCTTCATGGACAAACAGGTCAGCCCGGCGCTCAAGGAAGCCGCCGAACAGCTGCGCACCCTGGGCTTCGAGGTCGAGACCCGTGTTGGCCAGTCGCGCAACATGATGGGCCTGCGGGTGATGATGGAAGAGGGCAACCCCTTCGTCTACGAAGCCAGCCTGGACGGTTACCTGGCCGCGCCGAGCGAGGCGCCGGTCGAAGGCGAGCCAGAGGTGCAGCAGCGCTTCTACCGCGCCGAGGTGTACCTGCACGACGGCAGCCAGGAATACGACCTGATGGGCTTCACCCGCGAGCAGATCGTGCGTGACGTGCTGGATCAGTTCGAAAGCCACCGCCAGCTGCTGGGGCGTGTGTATAGCTGATCCTGAGCTGTTCTGAAGAAAAGGCCCGGTTCGCGAGAACCGGGCCTTTTTGTTTTCAGCGTGTTCGGGCTTCGAGTACATCGGTACGCGGCGCAGAGCTTTGCCTGAGCAAGTCGAAAGCCTTGGTGCAGAGCTTGAGCGGCAATTGGGCCGCGCGGATGCGCTGGCTGCGCCCCGCCAACGCGCGGTAGCCGGCCGGATCGTCGCAATCGACCTTGTCTGGTGCGCCGCGCTTGATGCGGTACAGGATCAGGTCCGGTGGCGACAGGTGCCAGGTCACATCAATGCCACTGTCCGTTGTGTGCTCGAGGGTGAGCGAGGGTACTGGCAGGCCGGTAGGCAGGAGCAAGGTAGGGATGCTCAGGCTGTTGGCCATCAACGCACGGGTGGGCAGGTGTTCGGGAGACTCGACACCGATCACGCACAGGTAGTGCCAGCCCGGCTCCGGGCCATACGCATCGTCGATGCTGGCCTCGCTGGCGGGAATGGTACCGCTGTAGCCGACCGGGTTCTCGCATTCGAGCGCGTCACGGGTGGCCTTGTAGCGATAGCGTGGGGTATCGAGCTTGAAGGTCAGGCCCCAGGTGGGCAAAGGCGCCTGACCTTCGCTAGGGGATGCGATCTTCGCCACTGTTCGCGGGGGCGTCAGCTGTTCGAGCTGGAAGGCAGGCAGCAGGCTGCAGCCTTCTCCGTTGAGGTCTGCCTTTGCGGCGCTGAAGCAGCCCAGCAGCCGCTGCACGGGCATTGCGCTGTTGCGCAACGTATCGAGGGTGGCCGCACCATCGCCAGGCTGACAAGGGTTGTTCGGTGTGCAGGGCAAGGCGCCCTGGTAGTTGACGGCAACACTGTTGACCACGCTGACCAATTTGCCGCTGGTCACCTCGACCACGGCGCTGCCCGAAGCTCCAGCCGCCATGCCGAGACAGCTGTTGCGTTTGACCTGCCGCCACACCCAAGGCTGTTCCACCACCACATCGGCATTCTCTTCATTGCAGTGGGATAGGCGCAGGCCCAGGTCGGGGCTGCTCGGCTCGCCCACTACGTATACCGCGCTACCGGGTGTCGGGGACGCGCCCAGCGCCAGCGGCTCGATGCCCTGGGCCATGACCTGGCCCAGGGTGGAATCCAGTTCGAGCAGCGCGAGGTCGATGCCTTGCATGCTGCTCCAGACGACACGCTTTACCGGCAAGGGCTGACGCTGGTCGAGCGTGTCCACGAAGTAGTTGAAGCTGACCGTGGCACTGATCGGCTGGTCTTGGAGGATCACCCCGTGGCGTTTGTCGACACAGTGACCGCTGGTGACGATATAGGCAGGGCCGTCCAGCGGCTGCGCGCCGCCACGGGTGTCGATCAGGCTGGCGATGCATTGCCTGCCGTCGGTTGACGAAAGTCGGCCGACGCCGGTCCACCGGGCGCTCTGGCCCATGGCATTGGTCAGCGTGATGGGGGGCTGTGGCTCGAGGAGATTGCCAGCAGGTTGGTTTGCCGAGGCATTGAAGAAAACACCTGAGATCGCTGCGGTGAGCAGGCCGCGGCTGAGAATGGACATGATTGGAGCTCCTTTCATTGAAAGCAGCTACCTTTGCGCCGAGTACGGCGAGCGTGGAGGTACATACTGCTGGCTGCAATGACGGGCAGTGGCTCGTCTGCTGCCAAGGCCAGTCACAAGCGACGGTACCGGAGGTCCGGTTCCCAGGCCGGGCTAGATCACTGCGATAAATACCGCCTGCTTCAGCGCCATGACTCATACGCTGGTTCGCTCTATCTCAACAGGAGCGGCCCCATGCCATCGCCAAGCCCTTATTCGACCCTCAAGCAAGCTGTACAGGCACAGTTCGCCCATCGCCCGACCCTGCGTGAAGTCGTTGGGCAACAGATCTTCAAGGTGCTCACCCAGCATTATCCGTTGATCGCCAGCAGCTACCCGGAGCTCGATAGCGCCCAGGACTTCTGGCTGATCACGCCCACGATGCCTGGGGCTCCTCGCCCTGCCGAACGTCTGACCACGGTGTTTCTCGAAGCCTTGCGGCAGGGCACCGAACTGTCCTTTGCACCCGAGCAGTTCTTGAGCCTGGAGCCGCCTCGGCAATTCAAGGCCGCCGAGGTCATTACCGAGGCGATGAGCGCCAGTGACGTCCTGATCCGCCTCGATAATATGAATGGGGCCTTCAATCGCTTGCTGGACGGACTGGCAGCCGCTTTTCAGCAGGCCCAGATCGACCATTGGAATGCCCAGGGCGACGACACGCCCGACGATGCCGGAATAACCCGCCATCGCTGGATGCAGCATGCCTTGCGTACGGCCCTGTTGGGCAGCATGCGTGGCCTCGGGCTGACCCATGAGGCCAACCATTGCCTTTACAAGCTGCTCGCTGGGCGCACCGCAGGGATGCAAGTGAATGCGCTCGAGGTCACCCTGGGAAACAATGGCGACAACCGCAGCGAATTGTTGCCCGATCTGCTGGTGATACAAGAGCACAATGAAAGCCGCCTGCTGCTCTGGTGCCCACCTTCGGGCAAAGCCCGTGCCTACACATCGTTCGAGGCGTTCAGCGGTGATCTGCGTGACCGCCTGGCACAGCTGCATGTGTTTGACAGCCTGAACTGGAACCGCTACGAGCTGCAGGGGGACGCCTTCTTCGAGCAATCCGGTCTGTTGTTGAATGCAATGCTGGCCAACGTGCAGGCGTTGCCCGGGCAGGCCTTTGAGAGCGTCGAGCTGATGGAGGCCGCGGTCGCACAGCGAACCGATCCTTCTTCTGTGTTCTTCGAAGAAGCCTATTTCGATGCGCAGCCAACCACCCCACAATTGCCGACATGGTTGGAGGGGGCCTCCAGCGAAGACCGTTTCGATTACCAGGTGGCAATGCTCGACCTGGCCATCGACCAGGGCCTTTCGGCAGGTGCCTCTTCGCTGGATGGCATTCTCGATCTGCAGGCCTACACCCGCCGGGAGTTGCGTGCGCAGATGCTGGCCGACTACCCGGTGGAGGCCAACTACTATTCCGACGATCTGATCCTGACCTTGCAGCATGTCGAAGGTGTGCCTGGTGGTGCTGGCGTGGGGACGGGCGACGGTGTGGTGAGGCGCTACACGATGAGCCTGACGGAGCTTGCCATCGGCAACCTGAGCACGCTTGTACACGCCTCCATCGTTGCGATCAGCCATCGGGAAAACCAGCTCATCACTGATTGGATGAATGCCAGCTACCTCCGGCGCCTGGTGCAGAAGGTGGATATCGGTGGTCGCTATCCGGGTTACGTACAACAGGCCATTGGTGATGCAGGCCGGCGTGACGACCGAGTGGAGCGTTTCGGGCGGGAGTGGCGCATGCAGCTCATGTTCGACGCGCTCAGGCTCAAGGTCGATGGCGGCCTGACCGCTGAGGCCTGGCAGGCGCTGGTAGAGTTTTGCCGCAGCACCGCCGACATGAAGGCCAGTGTCGAAATCGCCCCCTTGGCGTTCAGCGTGCCTCACACGAGGTCCAACGACACCGTCGCCTGCATGTTCGTCATCCGCGTTCGTCACACCAACATCTTCCTGCTGTATCGACCACTATACGGCGATGCGGCCTTGCGGCAGTTCGTCGGCCGCGAAGCACTGATGAACGCCGTGCTGCACGATCAAGCCCTGCAGCTCAGCGTGCTGCAGTGGCTGAGCGACGATGCCCGTGGAATTTATGAGGATGGCGGCTTTGAGAACCCTCATCGATTCAGCGGCTGGCGGGAGAGGGCGGCGCAGTTCCTGATACCCGGTGAGTTGGCGGCTTTCGAGCATGCCAATCGAGTGAGCCTGCAATTCGAACCTTGGCTGGCTGACATTGACGCGCATCTGTTCGCCAGCAAAGGCCAGGTGCTGGTCATGCAGGCCGAGCGCACTACGGTGTCCAATGCCGAGAGCCGCTGGAGCCTCTTGAAGGAAGGTGCCTGGTTGCTGTTCAACATCGCCGCGCCATTGTTGCGCGGGCCGGCTGCCGGCCTGACCTGGCTGGTGTTGGCGATCGACGCTCTGGCCGATGATACGCAGGCATTGCGCGAAGGCACCGACGCCCAGCGGTCGTTGGCGATTCTTGACTTGGTCGGCAATCTGTCGATGGTACTGAGCCATGGCCGCTTGCCGCAGTCGGTGCAGACCGAAGCGTTGCCTCAGCTGGCAGCGCCGTCGGCGGTGACGCGCGCCTTGGAGGTGCCGGTCGTGACGATGGGCAAGGTGCATCTGGAGGGAGCGCTGCGCGCTCGTCAAAGTGACGCCGTGGTACTGGACAGTGGCTGGGGGGCTGGTCCTGCAAGTCAGATTCAGGCCTTGCGTCAATTCGTCACAACCGTCGACCTGAAGGGCGTGACCGAAGGCGCCGATGGATTCTACCGGCAAGGTGATGAACGCTATGTACTGTTGTATGACGAGCACTTCCATGTACAGGTATTCGATGGTAACGCCAGGATCGTAGGCCCGGACGGTAAGTTGGGGCCTTGGCTTTGGCGCGGTGAGCGGTGGAAGGTGCGCATGGGCATTTTCGGTGGCATGCCCGGTAGAAGAGGGGGACGGGCAAACCGCCAGGCACAGTTCGACAGGTTGTTCCGAGAGGTAGGAAGCAACATCGAGAGCGGGATCACAGTCGCAGCCCGAATCACCCAGGAAGCCAGACAAATAGTCGACCAGGAACTCAAGATCAAGCAAGCCCAGGACTTGCAGCAAAGTGCTCGGGCCAATGCTGCGAACGCGCTCAGTCAGGCGGATGTCGACCGGTTAGTGGCGGGTTATGAGGCAAGGATCGAGAGCTTGTCCGCCGGGTTGTCGACGATGCGCAAGACGGCTATCGATGCGATGAAGCAGGCTGTGATCCATGACAAGCGAATCTTGCAGGTAATCCCCGAACTCATCGAACTCCGGCGCTACCGTGACGTCTCCACGGCGCACACGGACGTAACATTCAACCAAAGCGGCGCAATGGCCAGATCCGCGCTGGTGCTCAACAGTTGGAAGATCTTCGACGAACTCTGGCGCCAAGGGAACTATGACGAGCTGAAACGGCTGATCACGGCGCTGCATGGCAACCGGGTGATCGATCGGATCGATGTGTATCGCCAGTTCCGGGAGAAGGTGGCAGTCAGCGTCGAACTGCAGAAAGACATGATTGAGGCCAGTATCGACCTGGACAATCACCTCCCGGCGTTGGCGCCGCAAACCCAGCTGATACCGGGCGAGCCACCCTTCAACGTGCAGATGCTGTTGTCCTTCAGGCCCATCACCACCACGGGATTGCGCTTCCACCAGGCGATGAACTTTCTCGACCTTGGCCTGCACCTGGACAGCCCCGTGGGCGGGCGCAGGCTGTTTCGTTACAACCTCGAGCTTGTGGGCAACAGCCTCAAGAGTGCCGCCAGTGCCCACGCCGAACTGAGCACGAGCATCGTGTCTGCCCCCGACCGTATAGAAATCCTTCAGACCGCCTGGAACGAGTATTCCACGGCGCTGATCAACTGTATGGACATCATCGCCAATGGTGGCCGCCTGGTAGATGTGGGCCGGCTCGAGCAGTACCGGGAGGAGTTGAAAGCTTTGAAACTCCAGGTCAACGAGCAATTGCTCGAAGCGTTGGCTGAAGAGGCCGGCACTCCGATTGCTGCTCGCCATCCGGCGTACATCGTTGAGCAATCCAGGAAGCACCTCGTTCGCACCCGCAGTGGCGAACTGGTTCTGGGCACGGAAGTAAACAGTGCCGATGGTCTGCGGCTGGAGGTACGTGAGCGCTTCACGAATGAGCTACTGCACCGCTTCGATACCTCCGCGCAGGGATGGGTCGAAGTGCTCGATGCGCCCACATCGGCAGCGCCCGTGGCCGACCAGACGGCTGCCGGGGAGCGAAGCGAGCAGCTGTTGACGGAAGGCGCCGAGATCGAGCGGCGGGCCCAGGGCTACCTGGATGGCGATGTTCCAGGACGCAAGCTGGCGGGTCTGTTCGACAGCTACCTCGACGAGCTTCGCGCAATTCTCGTCGAACTGGGCACCGTGGCGGGCTCAGATGAGCTGGTCCGTCGGCTGAACGCAGGTGTCGCCGAATGGACCGCGCGGCGGGAGGCGATGCTCGGTGAACTGTATGCACGGACACGCTACCCCGATATCGACGCGCTTACCTTCCTGCATGGCAAGCAGCTACTTGCCTTTGAGTACGATCAGCGTGTGCTCATCAGGAACGGCACTGCACTGGACAAGTACAGGATCATCTTGCTGGCCAAGCCCGGGGACCGCAAAGGGCGCCCACTGTGGGAGGCTCACTTCCACTTTGCCAGGCAGGATGCCCTGTCGGCTGACTTTGACAGGGGGCACCTGAAAACCTGGGAGCAACGCCTCTATGGCGTGGATGAAGCGAAAAAGCTGGCGGTCGAGGGAAGGCGTATTCACCGTGGGCCGATCACCTACCAACAGGTGAAGGACATCATTCCTTTCCACGCGGTTTGACAGAGCGCCTGCGGCGGGGGGCGGAGTCACTCAGTGATTGCTGTAAAGGCCATGCCTGCCATGGGCGGGCATGGCCTGGTTGCCACGCAGGGCAATCATCTGCCGCAGGCCGATCAACTCGATGCCCTGGCTCTTGAGTCGGGGCATCTGTGCTTCCAATACCTGCAGGGTCTGAGGATAGGGGTGGCCGATCAGGACCGCCGTGCCTTGCCGGAGTGCCAGGGCAATACCTTGCTGCAACTGGGCGGCGATGGCCTCTGGGGTGCGCACGTCGTCCAGGAATACGTCCCGCGACACATGCGCCAGGCCAATGCGCTGGGCCTCGGCCGCCGCCACGGTGGCGGCACTGGTGCGGCTGTCGACGAAGAACAGGTGACGGCCCTGCAGCTCGCCCATCAGCCAGGCCATCGGCTCGCGCTGGGCGGTCATGCGGCTGCCCATGTGATTGTTGATGCCGGCGGCATACGGCACTTTCGTCAATGCGGCGTTCAAGCGCGCGGCCAGCTCCGGCAGCGGCGTGCCGGGGTGCCAGGCATAAGGGCCGGTGGCCGGATCCATGGGCATGTGCAGGATCACCGTCTTGCCGGCCTTGTGGGCCTGGCGGGCGAATTCGGTGGCGTGGGGGGTGTCGGGCATGATCGCCATCGTGACCGGGCCGGGCAGGGCCAGGGTGCGGCTGTCGCGCTCGGCGCTCTGGCCGAGGTCGTCGATGATGATGCTCATGTAGGCCTTGGCCGGCGCCGCTTGGGCGACGCCGGCCATGAGGCAGAACAGCAGGAACAGCAGACAACGCATGGGGACGGTCATTCACCCTTGGTGATGTTCAGGCCCTTGAGCAGGCTGAGGGCCTGGCTGAGCTGGAAGTCGTTGTCCTGCGGGCGCTCTTTGCGCTTGGCGCTGCCGGTCGGGCGGTCGGCGCCGCCGTTGCCGTTGCCCAGGTGGCCCTGCAGGTCGGCTTCCTTGAAGTTCTCGGTGTCGGTTTCGGCGGTGAGCTTGGCCGGGCGCACTTCGATGTCGGGTACGATGCCCTGGGCCTGGATCGAGCGACCGTTGGGGGTGAAGTACAGCGCGGTGGTGAGCTTGAGCGCGCGGTCGTTGGCCAGCGGCAGCACGGTCTGCACCGAGCCCTTGCCGAAGCTGTCGGTGCCCATCAGCACGGCGCGTTTCTGATCCTGCAGGGCACCGGCGACGATCTCCGAAGCCGAGGCGCTGCCGCCGTTGATCAGTACCACCAGCGGTACGCCCTCGCTGGCGTCGGCCGGGTCGGCCGAGAAGCGCAGTTCGGAGTTGGCGATGCGGCCTTTGGTGTAGACGATCAGGCCTTTGGTGAGGAAGTGGTCGGCCACTTCCACCGCGGCTTGCAGCACGCCGCCGGGGTTGTTGCGCAGGTCGAGTACCACGCCGCGCAGCTTCTTGCCGTTGTCCTTGCGCAGCTTGGCCAGGGCCTTGCCCACCTCTTCGCCAGTCTTGACCTGGAACTGGGTGATGCGGATGTAGCCGTAGTCGTTCTCCAGCAGCTGGCTCTTCACGCTCTTGACCTGGATCACCGCGCGGGTGAGGGTCACGTCGAACGGCGTGCCGCCGTCGCGCACCAGCGTGAGGACGATCTTCTCACCGACCTTGCCGCGCATCTTGTCGACGGCTTCGGTCATGGTCTGGCCGCGGGTCGGGGCGCCGTTGATCTTGACGATCAGGTCACCGGCCTGCACGCCGGCGCGGGAGGCCGGGGTGTCGTCGATCGGCGACACGACCTTGATGAAGCCGTCTTCCTGGCCGACTTCGATGCCCAGGCCACCGAATTCGCCGCTGGTGCTTTCCTGCAGCTCCTGGAAGTCTTCAGGGCCGAGGTAGGCCGAGTGCGGGTCGAGGTTGCTGAGCATGCCCTTGATGGCGTTTTCCAGCAGGGTCTTGTCGTCGACGGGCTCTACATACGCGGCCTTGATGCGGTCCATGACCTCGGCGAAGGTGCGCAGCTCCTCCAGCGGCAGTGGCGCCTTGGCGGTCACCTCGGTGGCCGGCACCGTGGCCGGCTTGGCGGCAACGGCAGGCTTGGCCGGCTCGGCGGCGAGCGCCAGGGGCGCGCCGATGACCAGGGCAATGGTCAGGGCCAGCTGGGTGAGGCGAGGCGAGTGCAGCATGTCGAACGAACTCCTGATCCTGTAGGCGCCCCTTTCGGGAGCATCGGCCCGGCGTTTTCACGCGCCGTGCCGTAAAAGTAGTCGGTGTTAGCCGCGGCACCATTGCGCAGGGTCGGTGGGCCGGCCCTGCTGGCGAATCGCGAAGTACAGACCGGCGCTGTCCTGGCCGCCGCTGTCGCCCACGGTGGAGATGGCTTCGCCGGCCTTGACGATGTCGCCGGCGCTCTTGAGCAGGCTCTGGTTGTGGCCGTACAGGCTCAGGTAACCATTGCCGTGGTCGAGAATGACCAGAAGCCCGGCGCCGCGCAACCAGTCGGCGAATACCACGCGCCCGCCGTGTACGGCGCGTACCTGGGTACCGGCGCTGGCGCTGATCATCACGCCGTCCCACTTGGCCCGGGCATCGCTGCCGCGCATGTCACCGAAGCGTGCCAGCAGTCGACCATTGACTGGCCATGGAAGTTTTCCCCGGGCTGCGGAAAATGCACCGCCGTAGTTGGCGCCGTCGCTGGAAACCACAGGGCCAAGCGTGGTGCGGGCCTTTTTCGGCGGCTCTTCCGGTTCGGCTTGCTGGTTGCGGGCGGCGGCGGCCAGGGCCTGTTCCTTGCGGCGCTTTTCTTCTTCCTGCTTGGCGAGCAGGGCGCGCTGGCGCGCTTCTTCCGCCTCGCGGGCCTGGCGTGCCAGGGTTTCCTCGATGGTCTTGAGCACTTTGCCCAGGTCGGCCTGGTCCTGCTCGCGGGCCTGCAGCTTCTGGTCGCGCTCTTTCATGTCGCTGTTGAGCTTGGCCAGTACCTGCTGGCGCTTGTCGCGTTCGCCGACCAGCGCCTGGCGGCGGCTGTCGAGGTCGGCGCGCTGGGTGAGCAGTTGCTCCTGCTGGCGGCCGATGTCCTGCTCGACGTTGGCCAGCTGGCGCAAGGTCTCGTTGAAGGTGCGCAGCTGCTCGGTGCGCGCCTTGCTCAGGTAGTCGTAGTAGGTGAGGGTGCGGGCGAATTTCTCGGGGTTCTGCTGGTTGAGCAGCAGCTTGAGGTATTCCTCGCGGCCGTTGTTCTGGTAGGCCGAACGGGCCTGGACGGCAATCAGGCGTTGTTGTTCAACGCGGGCGCTCTGGAGTTTTTTTTTCTCGTGATCAAGGCGCTCCAGCTCGCCCTCGGTCTTTTTTAGTTCTTGCTGCAGTGCCTCCACCTGTTTTTCCAGGTTGCCGATGTCGGTCTCGGTGGACTTGAGGTCTTTCTGCACGCCGGACTTCTCCTCCTGGAGCTTGCCCAGCATCTTCTTCAGCTCGGCGATGTCCTGGCGGGTGGCGTCCAGCTGTTGCTGGGTCTGTGCGCGCTCGTCGGCGAAGGCCGGGGCGAGCAGGCATGACAGGGCGAGTAGGAACAGGGCGCGAAGCATGGGGTTGGGCGTACCAAGGATGGAGACTGGCCTAGTATGCCCGCGCGGGCTTGCAAAAAAAACGCCTCGCGGCATGTGCGGCGAGGCGTTTGTCTGGAATTCATCT